>CAYWHY010000059.1:0-8547 GCA_964458255.1 uncultured Lachnospiraceae bacterium
AATTATGATATAATATAATTACTAAATATGGAAATGCAAAGAAGTGTGTCGCAAACACGAAGAAGCATATAGTTTAGAAATAACTTTATGCTTTTTTTGTGGAGGTGAAATAATGAAATTGCTAAAACATATTAAAACTTTAGTTAATAAAATAACAAAACGTGATAAATGGAAATTATACCTCTATTTAAATGGTCAATGCGTAACAAAACTTTATATTGATGAAAACTTTGCTCCAATGGACAATTTTTATGTAATTAAGATAAAAGGGATGAAACAATTAGTTGGAACAAATAGAGCAGTCCAGATGGTAGTTCAACCTTACAAATATAAGTACACAGATGAAAAGAAGAAAGAAGCACATATAGAAGTTATTTCGTTTGAAGGAGTTGATACTAAATGATAAGTTTTACAAAATTGAAACCTGCTTACGATGTTCTGCAAGCTCCATTTATTCAAGTAAATGCAACAGTAACACAGCCTGGAATAACTAATGGAAAGCCTAATATAGTTAGAAGTAATGATTATATAATTGCTCCGAGTGGAAAGAAAGTTGCAACTTATATAGTTAATCAGATATTTGGTTCAGATTTAGTTACACAAACTGAAGGACTATCAATAAACTGGTTAATGCCTACATTAAAAGAAGCACTAGAGTTAGCAGTATATCAAGAAGAGAGTTTTATATATATTCATAAATTCGATAACAAGATTTATCTTGAATGCATAAAGAAAACAGATATTCACGATTTAATTCAAAAGTTTGATAAAGTTATAAGTGGTACAATAATTCAAGAGTTTCAGGGTGATGATACAAACTATGAATTACACAGACATTTTGAAATAGAAAATGGCAATACCTATCTTACGATGAAAGCTTTTAAAACAAATAATGCTGGTGAATTAATTCCTATAGATTTAGCAGTATTCAATAGAGATACTGGGAATGAATACCTACTTAATTACATCTTACCTTATGAAGTAATAATCAATGTGGATGTAGGTGAGGACTTCTTCCGAGACTCAAGAAAGTTCTTAAATGAAGAAATGGAAATATTCAATATTCTTGTTGATGAATTAGAAAAGACTAAGACAAGAATAGTTACATCAGAGCACTATCAAAGTGGAGATATAGTTGCTAACTGGCAACCCGCTTCAAATCATTACAATGTGAGAACTTTATCAGTTGGACAATTGCAAGATTACTTCACATTACTTCCTGGCGATAAAGACCATCAATTATTTGAATTCTTACAAGGCGATATAAGAAATGACAATTACATAAATACATTTAAGTTCTGTGATTATCAAGTAATTCAAATGGCTGGATTAAGTCCTGCTTCATTCGGTTATGAGAAAGATAGTTATCAAAATAAAGATAGCATAGACTTATCTAAAAACAATTCTGATATGACAATAGAAGCTATCAAGACTCAGATAGAGCCTCAGATTAATAAGTTAATTGAGAACATTGTAAAAGCTCAACAAACTCAGGGAATCACAGATAATCTATTACCATTAGAATTAAGTTGGGACTATGGAGCTAATGAGAAATTCACTGATATGAAGAAGCTTCAAGTACTAGGAAGAATTGAATCAGTAATGAGTATTCCTTATACACAGAGAAGCAAGATAGTAGCTCCTATCTTAGAAAAATTAATTGATGATGATTATCAGAATAATGATTTTCTTAATCAGTTAGTTAAAGAAAATGAGGAAGAACAAAAGAAAATAGAACTTCAATATACGGAGGTGTAATAAATGGAAAACAAGTACGTTAATGATTTAATTGCAGAAGCAGTTGCAGGATTTACAGCAACAAGCTATGACTATTTAGATGAAATTAAGGTACTTGTATTCACTTATTTACTTCACGGATTTACTTATGAAGAGTTTGAAGACAAGCTAAATAAAGTAAATTTAAAATACAACAAAAAGATTAATACGCAAAAGAAAAAAGATACTAAAGATTTAAAAGAAGCTATGAAAGAGAAAAATAAAGAAGGACTGGATCAAGGCTTTCAAATATCTAAAGAAGACTTAGATAAGTTAAAATTCAAATTTGATAAACATTCACAAATTAAAGCTCAAGATAAGTATTTAAGAGTTATTAAGCAATATTATAAAGATACAAATGAGACTTTACAAAAAGAATACATAGTAAAAGAAGATTACTTATCAAGTAAATTAGATAAGTTTGATAAAGTCGAAAGAGTAGTTCCTTACTTTAGCAAAGCAACAGGAAAAGTTGTAGCATATCACGACATAGCAAGTTATAACTCAATGGTTTATAATACGAATCTTACTTCAATGGCGTGGAATTCAACTTATGACGCTTGTGAATATCTCGGAGAAGATAAAGTTTATGTAGAACCCCATCCATATGCTTGTGATAATTGTAGAGAGTGGCAAGGTAGATTCTATTCAATGAGTGGAAAAGATAAATCACTTCCACCTTTACAAGAAGCTTTAGACAATGGTCTAAAACATCCGAATTGCAAACATATAATTACAACAGATGTTGGTCAAGAAGAAACAGATGACTTCAAAGGTGAAGAATGGTCAGAACTTTATGATATAAAACAAAAAAGAAATGCAGTTCAACTAAAAATGCAAAGACTTACAACTGATAGAGATATTTATGAAGATTTAAATAATCAAAGTAAAGTTGATAAGATAAATCAGCAACTAGAAACTCTTGCTTCAGAATTAACAGACTTAGAATCACAAATGCCTATCAAACAAACTAAATGGTAGGAGATGGGTTAGAGTTAGGCACACCCAAATAAAAGGCATTGATAACAGTCGCGACACATTTTAATGCTTTTCTTAAAAGAGAAAAGGAGAAAGATTTATGAAAATTGATTTAAGTAAATATGTAACAAATAAGGATGTATCTATTTCAAATGATGATTTTGATATGGATAAACTCGAAACTGACCTTTATAAGGGTTACACTTCAAATGCTGAAGTGGATAAGAGAATTAAAGATTCTACTAAAGGTATGATTAACAAAGCTGATTATGATAAGCTTCAAAGTGATTATTCTACACTTGATTCTAATTATAAAAATCAGACACAAACTCTAGCTGATACAAATTCCAAAATAGCAAGAGTAACACTAGAGAATAAATTAATCAGAAAAGGCTTTAAAGAAGAAGACTTTAATGATGTTATTAATATCAGAAATAGTATTTATAAAGATGAAAAAGATGACTCAAAGGCTATTGATGAAATAGCAGAGAAGTTCAAGAATACTTATTTTCCAGAAACTAATAACAATTCAACACCATTTACACCAGCACCAAATGAAGCACCTTTAAAGACAGATACACAAAAGGTTGATGATATTAAAATCACAAGAAAGACATCCGTAAAAGATTTACTAATCAAGAAATAAGGAGGAATGTATTATGAATTTTACAGGCGTAAATCTAGACTTACAAGGCGTAATGAGACGTACTTACGCAAATCTATTATATCAGTCATCATTTTACAAAATGCTAGATAGAAATTATCTAGAGGCTGAAAGAACAGGTATGCCTATCATTGAAGTAATTAAACAATTAGACACACCTTTAAATGTTAGAGAAAATGCTGAAATAGCAAATGAAGGAGTTTCAAGTTCTCTAGCAACTTATAATTCAGTTAAAGTTGATTTAACAGAATTACCAATGGATTATTCATTTAGAATATCTCCAGTAGTTATAGGTTCAGGAATTGATAGAGCAATTCAAGGACAAATTGATTTAAAAGATAGTCAAGTAGCACATAACATAGATGTTTATGGTTTCAATAAATTAAATACATCTATAATTGGTCCAGCAGATGGTTCTATGGCTTATACAGAAGGACAAATCTCAGTATGGGCTCCATCAAATGGTACAGAAGTAATTGAAAATTTAAATGACTTCAAAGCTAAATTATTTGATAGAAACATTTATGATGGTTATGTTTTAGGACTTAGAAGTGACGCTTATGCATTCTTCGTTAGTCAATTAACTTCAATTCTTAAATACGAAACAAGAGCAGGTATTGAAGGCGTTGATGAAGGCGATGTTGCAAGAGCTTATGGTATAGATATATTTGAAATTAACTCAAATGTATTAAAAACTGCTAAAGGTGAAGACACTAACTGCGTTGGTTATTTTGCAAATGAAGTTGGTACAGTAGGAGACACATTCTTCAGCTCAATGGCACAATACAATGGTAATTATCCTAAATTCCCAGGCTACTTCGTAGTTGAAGGAAATATTATGTTCGGCGCTCAAGTCGTAAGAAGTGAAGCTATAATTAAATTAGTTGAAAGTATTCCAACAGTTACAGCTGGCTCATTTGATGAAGGACAAGTTGGTGTTGAATATAATCACACAACTGAATTTAGTGGAACTGAAGTTGCTAAGTTTGAAGCAGGTGGTTTACCAGCAGGTTTATCTCTTAATCCATCAGATGGTAAAATATCTGGAACTCCAAGTGAAGCAGGGGAATACAATGTATCTATCTATGGTATAGATAAATATGGTAACTATTCAAATGCTTACAACGGAACAATAACTATAGCAGCAGCTTAGTTAGATAAGGAAGTGAGAATATGCAATTCTTTACACTCGATGAATTTATAACAAAATTCCCACAATATGAAGGAATTGTTACAGATAAATCAGCTTGGAAAATTGAAGCAGTGAGTGAGATGATATTCTCACAAATTGGTTTAAGATATAGGGACACAAGCTGGACATCAGCAAGTGTCCCTTTACCAATTAAACAAGCTTCGATGGAACAACTTAGATTTATGCTAGAACACGATTTACCATTTGTCGATATTGATAAACATTTAACTGCAGGAGAAATGAATGCAGATATAAAGAGTGATTACTCAACTCTTGCATTAAGAATATTAGCAAACCACGGATACCTTTATAGAGGAAGTCCAATGAATAGTAATCTGGCTTTAAATATACCATTTGGAGAATAATTATGTTTCTAGTAAATGGACAAAAAGCTATATTAAGGCAATACAATAGAACTAAAGACGGAAGTAAATTAAATGGAAATCTTAATATCATTTTTGAAAAAAGTGGTGAAGATAATTCAGTATTCGATGACCAAAACTTTAGAGATGTCTTTATAAAATGTATTCCTTATAATGTAGACTATTCAATAAGATTTAGTGAGTATACAGTTCCAAATGCAAAAGGTTATTATCAAGTTCCAAATTGGGTAGATGTGAGAGTAGGAGACCAAATAAGGTACCTCGGAAAATTCGGTAAAGATTATAGCAACAATTTTGAAACAATTCTAGAAGTAAGAGATGGCTACTTATTCAATAATGTAGAGAATAAAATAATTGCGGTAAAGTAATGAGATTTTCTGTTAATATAAATAAAGCAAAAATGAAAGCAGTTGAAGGAAATCCTAAAAAGATTATGTATGCAACTGCTTGGAATACTTTGCAGAAAACTATTCCTTATATACCACACGATACATATAGAATGAGAAATTCATCAATTGCTTATGGAGTTAGACCTACACAAAATGGATTCACAATAGGTAGTGCTACTTATTATGCTCCAGATGTCTGGAACTATAGTCAGAACGATACAAATTGGACTCCACCTCTTCCAGTCTATGCAAAATGGTACGAGGTAATATGGAATAAGTTTGGAAACTCAATATTCAAAAGTGCAGTCGATAAATATAGATTAAAGTAGGTGATTAAATGAAACAAGAAGATATAGAGAAGAAACAGATAATCTTGATAAACTATATTCAAGAGCTTGTAAATAAATATACTCAAACGAGTATGTGGAAAGTAAAAGCTGAATATTCAACTAATGATAACGATAAAAGAGTTATAGTTGTTCAAGAACAAACTGGAGATAAACAAGTTTTCTATGGTGACATCACACCACTTTATAATTACTATATGGTCGATATATTTGGTTTATCAATTCAAGAAAATAAAAATATTTCATTAATGCTTGGGAATCTTATTGGTAAGAATATCATAAGAGATTTAGGCGATGAAAAGTGGCAAATTATGTTTCAACAGCAAATGAATCCACAAGCGATAGAATATCAAGATATAAGAAGAGTCGGGTACAATATGACTTTTAAAATTATTGTAAACCGAATCTGGAAAAAGGAGGATTAATTTATGAATGAATTTTATGTAAATAATAGACAAGTTATTACAGACTTAGCTCTTAATACAGGAACTACTGCTGCTTCTCAATTCACTACTATGTGTACTACTACAGAAGTTACACTAGGAACTGATTTTGAGCAACAAGACTTCTATGTTTTCTGTGACGCTATTCAAAGAAGTATAATAACTGGAGTTGCTATGAGCATTGAAACAACTGTAAAACTAGATGTAAATAATAAGGCTGTTCAAGGTTTACTTGCTAAGATTAAAACATTACTTACAGATGGTGATGTAGCTCAATTCAATAATCAGACAATTCAATTTCAACTATTAACTGGAGTTAATGAAGGCGTTCTTGAATATACAAAATTCGAAGTACCAGCAGTTCTTAACTTTAGTGAATTAGGTGGTGCAGCTGAAGACGCTTCTGAATATAGCTTAACTATTGTTATTAATGGAAAAGGCAAGACAGTAGCAGCATAATAAAGCTCTTAAGGGTAGAGGGGTAAAACCCTTTACTCTTATTTATTTTATAGAAAGGAGGATGAAGATATGGATGGTGGAAAAGTAGTATTCACGTTTGAAGGCGATACAAAAGATTTAGAGAAGAAAACTAAAAATATTGGAACATCTATTAGTGATATTATAAAAGGCTCTCTTGCAAGTAAAGCTATTGCTAAAGGAGTTGGAGTTATTAATGAAAACCTAGATGGAGCTATAAAACGTGTAGATACAATGAATCAATTTCCTAAAGTAATGCAACTATTTGGAGTTAGTGCAGATGAAGCAAATAAGTCTATCAAGAGAATTGATAAATCAGTACAAGGCTTACCTACTTCCCTAGACCAAGCAGTTGCTGGAGTTCAAGACATATTTACTGTTACTAAAAATCTACCAGAAGCAGAAAAGATGTTTAAAGCAATAAATGATAGTGCTATGGTTTTTGCAAACGGTTCTACAGACGCAGTAAGCAGATTCACTTATGCTTATAAACAAGCTCTTAGTGCAGGAAAGATTCAAGCTCAAGACTTTAATCAAATGAATGAAGCAATTCCAGGATTAATGAGCAAAGTAGCTGAAGCAATGGGAGTTTCATTTGCGCAATTAAAATCTGGTCTATCAGATGGTTCGATATCTATGGATGACTTTAATAAAGCACTTCAAACTCTAGATACTCAAGGAGTAGGCTCAATGAAGTCTCTAGGAGAAAGTGCTAAAACTTCTACAGATGGAATTCAAACTTCTATATCGAATCTAAAGACTGCAATTACAAGAGGTATTGCTAATTCAATTCAAAGTATTAATGATTCATTAAAGCAAAGTAATTTACCATCTATTCCAGAAATTATAAAAGGAATTTCAAGTGGAGTTAATACGCTATTTAATTCTGTCGTAATTCCAGCGCTAAAAGTAGTAATTCCTTTCTTAGCACAAATAGGTCAGTGGATGAAGAATAATCCTCAAGAAGCAGCAGTCGTTATAACAGCAATCGGGGGAATAATTACTTCATTTAAACTCTTAACATCACTTGGAAGTGGAATAACAGCTATTTCAAATGGATTTAAAATTCTAAAAGATGGAGTTGGAATTGCAGCAAGTGCATTTAGTGGACTTAGCAGTATTATTGGTGTAGTTGGTGGAGCATTCAAGACTCTTGGAGCAATTATGCTTGCAAATCCTATCTCAATTGTTATAGCTTTAATAGTTGGTTTAATAGCTGGTTTAGTTCTTCTATATAATAAATGTGAGTGGTTCAGAGATGGAGTAAATGCAGCTGTTGAAGGAATAAAATCATTTATATTAAATGGTGTAAGTTTAATTAAAGCAGGAATTGAAGTAGGAGTTAATGCAGTTGTAGGTATATTTAATTGGTTAAAGAGTGGAGTTACTGCTATTGTTAATGGAGTTACTTCAATATTTTGGGGATTTGTAAACTTTGTTGCAAGTATTCCAGGAAAGATATTAGGCTTCTTCACTTCACTACCTGGCAATTTATTCAATGTTGGTAAGAATCTATTAACTGGTTTATGGAATGGAATTAATAATGCATTTGGATGGGTAATTAGCAAGATTAAAGGAATTGGAAATACAATTCTTAAAACTATCAAGAAAATATTCGGAGTTCATTCTCCATCAAAAGAATTCGCTTGGATAGGTAAAATGAATATGGTTGGTCTAGAAGAAGGAATGGAAGGAATGCAACCTAAAGTTCAGTCTATGATAGATGGTATGTTTGATTTATCACCAACTTTAACTGGAACTGCAAGCACTAACTTAAGTCCAAATATAGTAGTTAATAATGATATAAGCATGGAAACTGACCCACTAGGACAAATGGTTAAGAAAGTAAAGACATTCTCTGGTGGAGCTAAGAATGATTATAATTATGGAATGGGGGC
>CAYWHY010000060.1:0-8504 GCA_964458255.1 uncultured Lachnospiraceae bacterium
CAATGGCACCGATTACATTCTGCATGTTACTGCTTTTATTTTCTGTATCAATTACACCGACCAGTTTGCCCTGAAGATTAATCAAAATACCCGTTGCATTTTTGCTTCCATAAATATCCGTCGTCATCATTGTATACATGGAATCCGGCAAATAAACAGACGACGTTGCCGATGTAACAAAACCGTAGCAGAAAGAATCCGCAATACCTACCGGTTGCCCTATTGCTATAATAGGAGTACCTAAAAAACTGCCTGCTGCCGTGCTTCCCATCTCAATGATTTCTATTTTATTTAATGTATTGGCATCCAACATCGATTTTTTTACCGACAAAACAGCCAGTCCTGTATTGTTGTCCTTCTTTTTTATCTCTGCGTCATATTGCCTGCTGTCTATAAAAATAACCTTAAGCGATTCGGCTTCTTCAATCGCACTGGTATTGGCCAAAATCAAAATTTCTCTTCCATTGTCCGCAACAATGGTCCCTGAAATTGTACCTTCATTTTCATAAGAATTATTAAACCAGTCCGTATCAGAGATAACACCCACTACTGTTACCATAGATTTCTGTACTTCCCGTGCAATGACGGCGAGTCCCTGATAAAGGGAAGTATATTCCTCCACGCCAAGCCGCATTTCCGAAAGCACCTGTGCAATCTGTTCATCCTCTAATGCCGGTGCCTGCCCCGGGGACGGATTTATTTGAGATTCATCTGCTATCATATCCTGCGGCAGCATCTCCTCTTCCTCTGTTTCCTCCGCAAAAATAATCGCTGAAGGCTCTTCCTCCGGATAAAGTTTGTTACTGATGACCGGCTCAAGTAACAGGAAAGTCAGACAGGCAACCATACCGAATATAATTGCCATTGATACTGTAAGTAACATGCGGCGAAGTAGTTTTTTCCTGTTTAAAGGTCTTTGTTTAATTGTTTCTTTCATAAAATCAGTTTCCTGATTACGATATTCTTCCATGCAAAAACCTCATCTGTCATTTTCTTTCCATTTTTTATCTTTGAAAAAGGGAGAATCTTTGAAAAAGATTCTCCCTAAATCGGCGCGACAGGATTTGAACCTGCGACCTCTGCGTCCCGAACGCAGCGCTCTACCAAACTGAGCCACGCGCCGTAACCTACGACAATGTACATCATACAATTTTTATCGCTAAATGTCAATTGTAAAAACCTTTTTAATCAACAAAGTTACTTTATTTATCTATAAATAATATATTTGCAAATCGGATTACCTATAGAAGAAAATTTTTCCTCATATTCCGTCATAACATTTCCCTCTGACATCTTTACATCATGATGTAAATCATAAGTAACTGCTTCTGCCTGCCAGCCTGCCTCTGGCAACTGTTCCAATGCAAAATCAAATAATGCTCTGTTATCTGTCTTAAATTCCAGAAAACCTTCTTTTTTTAAAAATGTATCATACCTTGCCAAAAATTCCTTAGAGGGAAGTCGTCTCTTTGCATGTCTGTCTTTTGGCCAGGGATCTGAAAAATTCAGATATATTCTGTCCACCTCGTTCTCTGCAAAAACATTTTCTATTTCTTCTGCATCCATTCGGATAAATTTTAGGTTTGCCAAAGCTTCCTGCTCCATTTTCTGAATAGCACGCAGTAACACACTGGAATACTTTTCTATTCCCACATAATTGATTTCGGGATGCAGCTTTGCCATTTCATAAATAAACTTACCCTTACCCATTCCTATTTCAATATGCAGCGGATTGTTATTTCCATATAATGCCCGCCAACAGCCTTTTACACTTTCCGGTTCATGAACAACAAAATCACTTTCTGCTATTGCCTCCCGTGAACCCGGTACATTTTTTAATCTCATAGCTTTCCTCCTCATGACTGCTATGACAAGTATATCACAGTATCCAAAAATAACCATGATTTTTTTGCAAAAGCTGTTTGGTTTTTTACAAAAATAGTGTATCATATTTGTAAAAGATTACGTATATAAGGAGTTTTTATGAACAGTCTTAAACCAAAACGGACAGGAACTCTTTTACTATCCGCATTTTTATATATAGCAATTGCATCCCAAACATTGTTTTCACCGCTTATTCTTTTTGCTGCACCAAACGACGAACCGACACAGACTCAAACCGACGCTGATGAAAGGCAGCATCTTCCCATAAAAAGTAACCGGATTGCAAACTGGCCGGAAGGTCCCGTTGTAAGTGCTCATTCCGCTATTTTAATGGAAGCCAATACCGGCACTATACTTTATGATAAAAATATACATGACAAAATGTATCCTGCCAGCACCACCAAAATAATGACTTCTCTTATTGCTGCTGAAAATTCTGCAATGAATGAAACCGTCAGCTTTTCCCATGATGCTGTTTTTGGCATTGAAGATGATAGCTCCAATATAGGTATTGATGTCGGTCAATCCATGCCCATGGAAGAATGTTTATACGGTATTTTAGTTGCTTCTGCAAATGAAGTTGCCAACGCTGTAGCAGAACACATTGCTGGTAACATGGATGATTTTGCCGATATGATGAATCAAAAAGCACAGGAACTTGGCTGTGAAAATACACATTTCACCAATGCACATGGTCTTTATGATGACAATCACTACACCACAGCCTACGACCTGGCTGTCATCTCACAGGCTTTTTTCAATAATGAATTATTATCTAAAATTGGCAATACCCCGTCCTATCATTTTAAAGCCACTGTAGAACAGCCCGATGACTTTATTGTACGTAATAAACATAAACTGATTACCGGTGAAATTCCCTGTGACGGTATTAAGGGCGGCAAGACCGGTTACACAGACGAAGCCGGTCAGACTCTTGTAACCTGTGCGGAAAGAAATGGTATGAAGCTGATATGTGTTGTAATGATGGAAGAATCTCCCGATCAGTTTAACGATACCGTCAAACTTTTTGATTATGGCTTTACTAATTTTACAATCACCAATGTCTCTCAAAATGAAACCAATTATCAAACGGAAAGTATTGATTTTTTCCATACCTCTTATGATGTTTTTGGAAATTCCGATATACTTCTCTCTCTCGATCAAAACAGCTATATTATCCTGCCGAAAACACTTGATTTTGCAGATGTCGATTCTTCCATATCCTATGAAAGTCTTACCGATGAGGAAGTAGCCCGCATCTTATATAGCTATCAGGATATTTATCTTGGTATGGCTTCCATTAATCTGATAACCGAAGATAATTTCAAGGGACATTTATCAGATGAACCCTTTATCACAAATGATAACGCAATGATTCAGACCGAAACAGAAAGTCAGACCGTTTTTGTCAATGTAAAACTTATAATCATCATAACTGTTTGTGTTGCCCTTTTACTAAGTGCCTGTTTTGTTGCCTATGACTTAGTTACAGGTTACCAATTTGCTGATATCGAAACCGGCAAACCGAAAAGGAAAAGCCGACGTGCCATTAAAAGGGAACGAAAAAAAGGACCTCATTTTCCTTCACACCATTTTAAAGATTTTGATTTCTAGCCCTACTTGTTTTTTTCTTTGTTTTTTGGTGCTCTTTAGCCTCATCCCGTTTATTCCGGAGTTTAAGGCAATCTTCTTCAGAAATAAATTTTGACGTTTTGACAATATAGACGCCATCCCTTTCCGATTTGCGAACTCTGATTTTTGATTTCATAAATCCATGAGTAGGGCATACCGCCACACTTAAGTAATGTTTTCCGTTTGGTGTAAACCAGCGGATTTTTTTATGGATATTTTTATGGCAAAGAAAACACTTGGTACTAATTACCTCTCTGTCTTCCATAGCTGTTTTTTTATCCGGAAACTCTCTGGATATGTATTTCATATAGTCATGAAACATTATATGAATTTCCTCTTTTTTTGTTTTGGGAAGTACAAATGTATCAAACGAATAATTGTCCAATACATTTTCTTTTATTTTTTCCAACACCTTAGCCGTATAATATGCATCACTGAATGCCCTGTGAAACGGAATGTCTTTTTCTATACCCAGAAAATCAATGGCATACTCCAGGCTTCTCCTGCTTTTTTTATCTTCGTACGCAATGCTGAAAAGCTTTTGTATATCCAGAAACCGAATCGGCACGTCACTAAGCGGTTTCATCTCATAGAAACGGAGATTTCTCTGAAATTCACACAAATCAAGCGGTCCCCATGTACAAAAAATATAGTCTTTCCCACACCAATTTAAAAAATCACCGGCAACTTCGGGAAACGGCTTTCCTTTTTGCAAATCCTTCATGTGAAGATGAATGATTTTGCTGGTAATTTTGTGCATATGGAGATACACCGAAGGTTTTACCAGCTGATTAAATTCATCTATCATTGTTCTCTTTTCATTTAATTTTATTGCTCCAATATCAATAACCTCAAAAGGCATCTCTTTTACTTCCGGCTCTTCACCGGTGTTGCTCTGGTTCCACTCCAAATCCAGCACAATATAATTCATAACCTGTTACCTCATCTTACATCAACTCTTAATAATCGCTACTCCGGCCTTATGAAGCACTATTTTATCATCCGGCTGATATCGTCTGCCGCTTATCAAATCAATACCTGCCCTCTTTAATCTTACTTCCTTTTCTTTCTCTGCATGATTTAACAAAAATAAAAATTTCCCCCTTTCATTTTCACGCTCGGTAGCTTCTACTCCCTCCGGTGTCTCTAAGACAGGCATAATTGCAAGCTCTTTACAAATTTCTCCTATAAAATCACTATAAAATACCTTGTTTGATGCTGTAGCCACATAATAAGCCTTTCCTTCCCCAAAGGAGTTACAAGTCAAAACAGGCATTCCCGCATAAAAATCACTTTCGTAAGAGGACAGACTTTCTGCCCCTCGTAAATGCAATAAATCACATAAGATATTTGCAGGGTACGTTTTTCCGTTATATACAAAGGAATTGCCTTCCTCTTTCAAAACGGCATCCGATTCTTCCACCCAGATTCCGAGAATATCCTTTAATTTCCCGGGATATCCACCTGTGATTACCAAATCATGATTCTCTACATAACCGCTGAAATAAGTAGTTAAGAAACATCCTCCACTTGTTACATACTCACGCACTTTCTCATCAAAACCATCCTTGCACATATAAAGAAGAGGTGCAACTACCAGTTTATAAGAGGACAATGCGTCCTCAACACTGACAAAATCCACCGAAATATTTTTCTCACTAAAGGCTCTGTAGTACCTTGTTACTTCCTCACAATAATTAATCAGCCGGCTCGGACCTGCAGAATATTCTGCCGCCCACCAGTTGTCCCAGTCAAATACAATAGCAACCTTTGCATTTGTTCTGCAGCCTAAAGTTTCATTTCCTATTCTGTCAAGCTCTTCTCCCATTGCTGCAATTTCGCGAAATACCCTGGTATCTTCATTTCCTACATGATCAATAACTGCACCATGGTATTTTTCACAGGCGCCAATACTTCTTCTCATTTGAAAAAACATTACCGTATCTGCTCCATGAGCAACTGCCTGATAGCTCCAAAGTCGCATGATTCCGGGTCTTTTTAACTTACAACTGACATGCCAGTTACTTACGCTCGGTGTCTGCTCCATCAACGCAAACGGTTTCCCTTGCTTTAACCCACGCATTAAATCATGCTGCATTGCCACTTGTGCCGGATAAGAATCATACATCGGATAATTGTCCCATGAGATGAAGTCCATGTATTTGCCCCATTTCTGGTAATCCAAGGGTTTATAAGCACCCATAAGATTCGTGGTAACAGGAATATCCGGTGTATATTTTCTGACAGCCTCTTTTTCCAGGCGAAAGCATTCCAGCATGCTGTCGGAATTAAACCGTCTGTAATCCAAAGAAATCGCCTGAAAATAAGTACGAACACCGTCTCCTCTGTCAAATTCCTCGGAAAGCATATTCGGTGCAACCACATCTTCAAAATCATATAAGGTATGACCCCAAAATGTCATATTCCATACACGGTTTAACTCATCAATTGTTCTATATTTTTGGATAAGCCATTTACGAAACGCTTTTTCACAATTTTCGCAATAACATTCCCCACCGTATTCATTGGAAATATGCCACGCCACAATATTATCATAATTTTGATATCTTTCCGCAAGCTTCTCTGCCAACGCGACCGAATATTTTCTGTAAGTGGGACTGTTTGGACAAGAATTATGACGTCCCCCAAACTTTCTCTTCATTCCATCATGACCCACACGTAATATATCAGGATGTTTTCTGGCCATCCAAGCAGGATGTGCGGCTGTTGAAGTTGCCATACATACCTTAAGACCGTTATCCTTAACCAGCTTCATCATTTTATCGAGCCTGCTAAAATCATAAGTATTTTCATTAGGTTGCAATAGAGCCCAACTAAATACATTTAACGTTACAGTATCAATATGTGCCAGTTTAAAAAGACGCATATCCTCTTCCCAAACTTCTTCCGGCCATTGCTCCGGGTTGTAATCTCCACCATATAGGATTTTCTGTACCTTATTGCTTTCTATCATCACAAGCCTCCGTTAATAGTTTTTTACTATTTTTCCATGTATTTTTGATAAGGCAGACGTATATATTTTCCATTCAATAAAGCAAATTCTTCATCCAATGCATTTCCTGATACAACGGAATATGCCAGTTCAAGCATTCCCTTTGCCTGACCGGCCGAATCATTGACAACTGTTCCCAGAATTTCTCCATTTTCTACCGCTTCAATTGCCTGCTTCGTTCCGTCAATCCCAAGTACCACCGGCGCAGACATCTCTTTATCTTCAAAATAACCTGCTACTTTTAATGCGTCTATCGCACCAAGTGCCATATCATCATTATTTGCAAAAACCACTTCTATCTCGCTGCCGAATTCATCTAACCACTGGGTCATCTTCGTTTTGCCCTGATCCCGGTTCCAGTTTGCAATTCCATCTCCGAGCTTTTCAATCTGATACCCTGCATCTGTTACCGTATTTAACACATACATGGTCCTAACAATGGCATCCTGATGACCGGCTTCGCCCTCTAACATGACATACTGTAAAGTACCGTCTCCATTTTTGTCCACGCTTTCAAAGTCTTCCCGAAGTGCTTCAATCAAAACTTCTCCCTGCAAAATGCCGGATTCAAATGCATCGGCACCCACATAATAAAGTTTATCCCAACGCTCCAAGTCCTCCTCTACCAACTCACGATTAAAGAAAATAATGGGAAGGTTGGCACTTTTACTTTTATCAATAATAGTTGAAGCATCCGTTCTGTCCACAAGATTGATACAGACTATGTCACACTGCTGATCCACAAAATAATCTATCTGATCATTTTGTGTCATCTGATTGGAACTGGCATTTACAATATCAAGCGTAATGGTAATATCATATTTCTTTTCCATTTCTTCTGCATACATCTGTACATTTTGTATTAATTCCGAAATAAAAGTATCATACTGGTTATAAACACTGATTCCGATCTTAATTTCCTTCAATTCTTCCGAATCATGTACCTTTGTCCCACAGCCTGCCAAAAGACTGCATGCAAGCAGCAAACCCCACATTTTTAATTTTACCTTCCTCATTACATCTCCTATTCTACTATCGGAAACAATAATCTCTCATACTGCATTTCAAAAATATCCTGTCTGCCTACACAATAACTGTCTATCTCATCAATATCTGCACTTCTTATGCCTTCCATCTCCTTAAGAAGATTTTCTACACCCAAATACCCCATATTAAACTCATTTTGGAAAACCAGATTTTCAATTTTTCCATCGTCAAGTGCCGCTACGATTGAATCAGTATTTCCAATGCCATACAATTTTTTACCCTGCAAAATTTCTGCATCTGTTTCACAAAGTGCATGAAGTGTTTCCTTACTGAGAGAAACAACGGCATCCGCTTTTGATCCTTCCAACGCCTTTGACAAAAATCTTTGCAGCCCCCCATACTCCAATTTTCGCTCCAGAATAGTAATCCGCACTCTCTCATCTTTATTCAGCACTTCATATAATCCCTGTATTCTTTGACGAATACTGTCCCTCGTTTTATATTCTTCCACCACTACCAGATTTATCTCTTCTTTACCGGAAAAATCCTCAAGAATTGCCTCCCCAAGCATATTTCCCATTGCAATATTATCTGCAGAGATAAAAGGATAAGCCTGGTCGTCTGTACCGCTTTCCAGTGTAATTATCGGAACAGGTACTTCACCTATTTGTGCTTCCTGACACATGATAGAAGAATCGGCTGCCGCTAATAAAATACCTCCGGCACCATTTTCAATTTCTTCACGGATAATCTCCATCTGTGCTTTTGCATCTGCTCCCTCTTCTGCAATTACATAATTGATATTAACAGCTAAATCTTCACCTGCCTGTTTCATACCTTCTATAAGTGATTCCCAGCCATCATTTCCGGCATCATATAATACAACAGAAATTTCATATCTGTTTTCCGGTGCCTTCTCTCCAAAAACAGCCTGATAGTAAACCAAAAGCATCAGAGCTATCAAACCAAAACAAATTAAGGCTGTGGT
>CAYWHY010000061.1:0-8446 GCA_964458255.1 uncultured Lachnospiraceae bacterium
CTATATTATTTTTTTGGAAATTAAAACTTGTGTTTATTATTTTTACAAATACCAGATATTGTGATTGATTTTCCGGAGGAATTACGGAAAATGTTTAATTTTTGGATGTTTCACGGAAATTAGAAAATATTTATAAGAATGTTTCACGGGATGAATCACAAGATTTTGTGTTAAAATGTTTCACGTGAAACATTATCTTGTGTTTCATTTTTGAATATAATACCAGATGTTTCACGTGAAACATTTATAGAAATGTAATAAGAAATAACCATACTATATTATTACATTTTGCTATTCTAATACAAAGCAACAATATTATTTCTAATAGCAAATATTGCCGCCTGCGTACGATCCGAAACATCAATCTTTTTAAAAATATTAGAAAGATGATTTTTAACAGTTCTTTCGCTAATAGAAAGATTCGATGCAATTTCTTTATTAAACATACCACTTGCTACCTGTGCTAAAATTTCAATTTCTCTTTTTGTTAAAGAATCCAGTCTTTCTTTATCAACATCTCTGTTAATCAGTCTGGAATTCAATGCAGGAATTAAACTCGGTTGAATATATGTATCATTATTGATAATATCATCAATTGCCTTTTTTAATTCGGTTGAACCGGAATCCTTCAAAATATATCCGTTTGCTCCAATATCAACTGCCTTTACTAAATATTCTACTTCACTATGAACAGTAAGTATTAATACCTTTACAGGATTTTTTTTGGCTTTCAGTTCTTCTAAAACTTCTATACCATTCTTGCCAGGCATATTAATATCCAATAATAAAATATCAGGTGTTATATTATCTAATTTTTTCAAACATTCAATGCCATCTCCAGCTTGTTCAATTACTTCAATACTTCCATCAAATTCAAGTAACTTTTTGATGCCTTCTCTCATTAATATATGGTCGTCGGTAAGCATAACCTTGATACTCATATAACCCTCCAAAATTCAAATTACGGTTTTGGTACTTTTATTTCAATATTAGTTCCTTCACCAATATTAGAAATAATATTTATTTTTCCATTTAACAAATAAACTCTCTCATACATAATAGATATTCCAAAATGCTTTCCCTTAAATGCTTCTTCTAAAGAAAATCCATTTCCGTTATCTGTAATATTTACCACTAATTCATTTTCTTTTTCTTTTAAAACAAAGCTTAAATTGTCTGCTTCGGAATGCTTAAAGGCATTAAGAAGGGCTTCCCTTATAATTCTATACAAAGTAACAAGAAAAATATTAAAAATTTCTCTTTTCTCCTGAACATCAGGAAGCCTGATATCATCTATCTCAAAAATAATTTCGCAATTCTTATATTGCGATTTTAAACTTAAAACTTCATTTTCAACACATTGCTTAAAACCTAAATCATCAAAGGTCATTGGCCTGAGATCAAAAATAGTATCCCTGATTCCACTAATAGTATGCTTTAAATTTTGTATACAGGATTCCAATTCAAGCTTTGCACTGATAGGATCATTATCTATATACATAAAACTTAATTCCAACATATGAATTAAATGTGTTAAATCCTGTAAAGAAGAATCATGAAGCTCACATGCAATTCGACTTCTCTCTTTTTCCTGGACATCCAACACTCTTATCGGTTCCATTTTCATGCTAATAACATCCTTATAAAAATAGTATAAAAGTATCATATAATAAAAAGTGAAATAAGAAAAGATAAAAATAAAGAAAGCATGTAAAATTATCTTATTTATTTGCTATAAATCGGTTCTTTAGAAGGAAGTCCCGCTTTTCTGGGAAACTTACCAGGCGTATTTTTACATTTCCTAATCATAAAAAGGTTTCTGTAAATATCAGAATCAGGAAGAAAAAATTCTATCTGATTTTCATATTTACCACCAAGTACTTTAATTGCTTCCTTGGCATTTTCAAATTCTTCCGTAATTTTTTCAGACTTATAAGAAATGAAAAATCCGTACATTTTTACAAAAGGAAGACAATATTCCGAAAGAGTAGCCAGATTAGCAACTGCTCTGGAAACGCAAATATCAAAACTTTCTCTGTATTCTTTTTTCTTTGCAAAATCCTCTGCTCTTCCGTGAAATGCTTCTATATCATTAAGCCCCAGTTTATCAATTACTTCATTTAAAAAAGAAACTCTTTTATTTAAAGAATCCAAAAGCACCACTTTTACATTCGGAAACATTATTTTTAAAGGAATTCCCGGAAAACCGGCACCTGTTCCTACATCAATTAATGTATATTGCTTTTCATAAATATCCGGCAGAGCACGAATAAGAGAAACGCTGTCTATAAAATGTTTTTTTACCACTTCTTCAAATTCCGTAATAGCTGTAAGATTCATAAAAGAATTCCACTCTTTTAAAAGTTCATAATATAGAATGAACTGCTCAGTTTGTTTTTCCGTAATTTTCAAACCAAATTCTTTTAAATCTTCTAAAAAAGAACTGCAATTATATTTTTCCAATGAAAAAACCTGTCCTTTCACTTTCTATTTAACTGCTCCAAATAAACAAGTAAAACAGAAATATCTGCCGGAGATACTCCGGAAATTCTGGAAGCCTGTCCGATAGATACCGGATGGAAGGATTTTAATTTTTGTCTTGCCTCTAAACGAAGACTTGGCACATCATCATAATCAAGTGTTTCCGGAATAAATTTCTTTTCCATCTTCTTAAACTGATTTACCTGTCTTAACTGTCTTTCAATATATCCTTCATATTTTATTTCTATTTCAACCTGTTCAATGACATCATCAGGAAGACTTTCTCTGTCAGGATCTAACGGTGCCAATATCTCATAAGAAAGCTCAGGTCTACACATAAGTTCTGCTAAATTAGTTCCTGTTTTTAAAGTAGAACTTCCGTGAGTTTCCAAAAACTCCTGATTTGCTTTGGCAGCTCCGATAGAAATATTTTTAAGCCTCTCAATTTCTTTTTTTATTAAAAACTGTTTATTTAAAACATCATCATATTGTTTCTTAGAAACAAGTCCAACCTGAAAACCTTTTTCACGAAGTCTTATATCTGCATTATCCTGACGAAGCAGAAGTCTGTATTCAGCTCTGGAAGTCATCATTCTGTAAGGCTCAAAATTTTCTTTGGTAACAAGGTCATCAATTAAAACACCGATATATGCTTCCGATCTGTCAAGAATCAATTCTTCTTTTTCTTTAATAAACATAGAAGCATTGATACCTGCAATCAATCCTTGGACTGCAGCTTCTTCATAACCACTGCTTCCGTTAAACTGGCCACCGCTGTATAAGCCTTCTATATCTTTAAATCCTAAAGTAGGATATAACTGCTTGGGATTAATACAATCATATTCAATTGCATAAGCATTTCTTACAATTTTACAATTTTCAAGTCCCGGAACTGTTCGATACATAGCAAGCTGTACATCTTCAGGAAGAGAAGATGACATACCACCAACATACATTTCGTTTGTATGTAATCCTTCCGGTTCAATAAATACCTGATGACGATCTTTATCCGCAAACTTTACAACCTTATCTTCAATAGAAGGACAATATCTGGGACCGGTTCCTTCAATTACTCTTCATAACCACTGCTTCCGTTAAACTGGCCACCACTGTATAAACCCTCTACATCTTTAAATCCTAAAGTAGGATATAACTGCTTGGGATTAATACAATCATATTCAATTGCATAAGCATTTCTTACAATTTTACAATTTTCAAGTCCCGGAACTGTTCGATACATAGCAAGCTGTACATCTTCAGGAAGAGAAGATGACATACCACCAACATACATTTCGTTTGTATGTAATCCTTCCGGTTCAATAAATACCTGATGACGATCTTTATCCGCAAACTTTACAACCTTATCTTCAATAGAAGGACAATATCTGGGACCGGTTCCTTCAATTACTCCTGCATAAATAGGAGAACGATCAAGATTATTTTTTATAATTTCATGTGTCTTTTCATTCGTATAAGTTAAATAACAGGAAACCTGCTCAATCTGAACATCTTCCGGATTGGTAGAAAAAGAAAAAGGTACAATTCTTTCATCACCAACCTGTTCTTCCATTTTAGAAAAATCAATACTTCTTTTATCCATTCTGGCAGGAGTACCTGTTTTAAATCTTCTCATTTCAATTCCCATTTTAACAAGAGAATCTGTTAAATAATTGGCAGCCTGTAAACCATTAGGACCTGTATAAGTAATTGCTTCTCCACAAAGACAACGTGCTTTCAAATAAGTACCGGTACAAAGAACTACTGCCTTACACTCATAAACTGCACCTGTAAAAGTTTTTAAACCTGTAATTCTTTTAGTGGCTTTCTTTTCTTTTTTTTCTGATTTGGGAATATCTTCCCACAATAATTCACAAACCTCTGCCTGTTTAATAGTAAGATGATCCTGATTTTCCAAAACTTTACGCATTTCTCTTGTATATTCGGCTTTATCTGCCTGAGCACGAAGAGAATGAACAGCAGGACCTTTTGACACATTTAACATTTTAGACTGAATAAAAGTTTTATCTATATTTTTACCCATTTCACCGCCAAGTGCATCAAGTTCTCTGACTAAATGTCCTTTAGAAGAACCACCGACATTAGGATTACAAGGCATTAAAGCAATACTGTCAACACTAACCGTAAAAATTACAGTTTCAAGTCCCAGCCTTGCACAGGCCAAAGCAGCTTCACAGCCTGCATGTCCCGCACCAACGACACACACATCAACTTTTTCTTTTATTCCATTACATTTTTCAGACATTTTTTTCATCCTTATCTAAACATAATTTAAATAATCTTTATTTACCCATACAAAACTTAGAAAAGATTTCATTTACAAGATCTTCTCCCACTTCTTCTCCTATAATAGTTCCTAAAGAAGTATAAGCACTCATTAAATCAATAGAATAAAAATCCTCCGGCATATTATTCAATAGACTTTTCTTTACCTGCTTTAAACTTTCATAAGCATCGATTAATAATTCTTTATGTCTTATATTGGTGATCATAACTTCATCATTATCGGAAATATTACCACTTAAAAACATCTCTTTTATGGTATTTTCAAATTCATCCATTCCAATATTTTCTTTGGTAGAAGTTTTTATAATTAAGATATCCTCTTTGATTTTTTTTCTTAAATCTTCTTCCGATACCTTTGCTTTCAAATCTGTTTTATTTAAAAGGACTATACATTTTTTATCCTTTATTAAATCTAAAATTTCATAATCACTTTCATCAAAATCTACAGACGAATCTACTACATATATAATTAAATCAGCATCTAAAGCATACTTTTTTGCTTTTTCTACACCAATTTTTTCAATAACATCTTCCGTAGAACGAATACCGGCTGTATCAATAATATTAAGCCCTATTCCATGAAGTTTAATATTCTCTTCCAGAATATCTCTGGTAGTACCGGCTATATCAGTAACGATTGCTTTTTCTTCTCCTGCAAGTAAATTAAGCAGAGAAGATTTACCTGCATTTGGTTTACCCACAATAACCGTATTGATTCCTTCTTTTATGATTTTACCATTATCAGCAGATAAAATCATCTTATCCACATCACTTAATAATTTATCTACCTTTATACCCAGTTTTTCAGGATAATCCTCTAAACTATAATGTTCCGGATCATCTAATGCTGATTCTATAAAAGCAATCTCATAAATAATTGCATCTCTCAACTTTTTAACAGCAGAAGAAACAGAACCTCTAAGCTGATTTACAGAACTTTTAAGTGCTAATTCATTTTTAGAAGAAATAATATCCATAACAGCTTCTGCTTTTGACAAATCAATTCTTCCGTTTAAAAAAGCACGCTTTGTAAATTCACCGGGTTCAGCTAATCTGGCACCATTTTTAACAACCAACTCCAAAATACGATTCATTATTAAAATGCCGCCATGACAATTTATTTCTACCGTATCTTCTGTCGTAAAACTTTTAGGAGCTCTCATAACGGAAACCATAACTTCATCCAAAACATTTTCTTTATCATAAATAAATCCATAATGAATGGTATGACTTTGTACATCTTCCAATTGAATTTTTTTATTGGCTGCTTTAAAAATTTTATCAGCAATCTTTAATGCTTCCTCTCCGCTAATTCTTATAATACCTATTCCGGAATGAGTCATACCTGTTGCAATGGCAGTAATTGTATCCGTTTTCATTTTGTATTATTATACCTCTTTTTCTGAATAAATGAGGGAATGGTTTACCCCATTCCCCCAATCATTTTAAACAACTTTATTTTTTTAAAGTAACTACCACTCTTCTGAAGGGTTCATCACCTTCGCTATGTGTTGTAACATATTTATCATTCTGAAGAGCAGAATGAATAATTCTTCTTTCATAAGGATTCATAGGCTCTAAAGACACCGAATGTTTTGTTCTTTTTACTTTATATGCAATATTTTTTGCAAGATTTTCAAGAGTTTCTTTTCGTCTCTTTCTATAATCCTCTGTATCAACCTTAACACGGATATAATCTTCTACATCCTTATTTACTACCAAAGATACCAAATACTGTAAAGAATCTAAAGTTTGTCCTCTTTTACCGATAAGCACACCCATTTCATCTCCGCTTAATTCAATATCCATATTTCTGTTATCTTCATCATATGTTACATTGACAACCACAATAAGATTCATAGCTTCAAAAACTTCTTTAAGAAAATCTTTTGCTTTGTCTTCAATAGAAGATTTTACTCTGGCTTTAATAACAGCAGATTTTGCACCTATTCCTAAAAATCCTAAAGAACCTTCTTCCAAAACAACGTAATCTAATTTATCACTGGTTACCAATAATTTTTGACAAGCCTCTGTAATGGCATCATTAACTGTTTTTGCTGAAATTTCTATATATTCCATTTTAATTTACCCCCTATTTATTATTTTTTTCATTATATTGTCTTACCATATTTGCTTTAGCTGCAATACTTCCCGGTTTTGCATTTTTATTATAATATTCTGTTGATTTTTTTATTGCTTCTTCTTTTTCTTCCATACTCATTGATTTTGTATTTGTTTTGGAATTTAAAGAATTTTTATTAATATTTACATTACGTGTATTAATATTTGCATTTTTGTTTACTATTTTAGGATCAATACCTGCTTTTTTAAGTTTTTCTATTCTCTTTGCTTCATTTTTTTTGAAAACTTCTTCTAAATCCATTTTATCAATATATTTATTGATTGCAATTTGCTGGATACTTCTTACAACAGAACCGGAAATCCAGTAAAGACCCATACCTGCAGGAAGTGTAAAGCAAAAGAATGCTGACATAAGTGGCATCATGGTATTCATCATTTTCATGGATTGCTGCATAGAGCTTTGCGTATCACTCATATTACCATTTGAAGTATCTGCTTGAGGCATTAATTTTGTGTTAATCCATTGTGTAAAAGCAGCTAATAAAGGAATAATAAGTGCTGCAATAATTAATAACCACTGAATTCCACCTTCTGCATGCCATCCCTGACCTATCATAAAAGAAGGTGAATTTCCTATATTAATACCTATAAAATTATTATAAGTATCAATCAAACCTCTGTTAACAACTTCACCGGCTGCATTTACCTGGCTTAAAATATAATTTCCATCATATTGAAGAGAAGATAATCCATAATGTTCTGCAATAACGTTCATATCTGCCGTTGATAACATATTAAGTACATCTATAACTCCATTGGTAATCTCACCGTTTGTAATATTTTTTCCATATGTTTTTACTACCGTATTAATTGTTTCAATTCCTGAATTTTGTAAAAAAACGGCATTATCAGCAGACACAATTTTATCAGCAAGAACCCTAAAAACATTACCTATTTTTGTTACATAAGCAGGCATTGCATAAATAACACGATATAAAGCAAACAAAATTGGCATCTGAATTAATAACTGAATACAACTACCTGTAGGAGAAACACCGTATTTTTCATACACGGCTTTCATCTCTTCATTCATTGCCATCATAGAATCGTTATCTTTTTTATTTTTATATCTTGCCTGAATTGCCTGTAATTCAGGATTCATTTTAGCAGAAAGCTTTGAAAATTTTTGTTGCTTAATAGTAAGAGGCATTAATAAAAGATATATAATGATTGTAAATAAAATAATAGATAAACCTATATTAGGAATACCTATTTTATCTAAAACATAAAATATTCCCTCCATTAAATAACCTAAAAGCTTAGCAACAGGTCCAATAATAATACCATCATACTGGGTTAATATAATTCCTGACAATTTGTTTCCTCCTGGTTTATTCTATAAAATTTAATTAATTCCTTTTTAAGGTACCGGATCATATCCTCCTTTTGAAAAAGGATTACATCTTATAATTCTCCATAAAGCTAAAAAACCTCCTTTTAAAGCGCCATATTTTTGAACTGCTTCAAGTCCATATTCGGAACATGACGGAAAATATGGACATTTTGTAGACTTTATGGG
>CAYWHY010000062.1:0-8336 GCA_964458255.1 uncultured Lachnospiraceae bacterium
TGCCATTCTATAGTCCTCCTAACATGCTTGTCACGGCACTTGAATTGGATTGCATCTTTGCCAGAGCTGTCTCCATCTTAGCAAATTTCGCATACCACTTATCTTCATAAGCATTCAGTTTTTCTTCCAAGTCAGCAATCTTGGTTGTATAGCCACTGTAGTCTGCCGCAAGCTTCTTATCATCATAAAAATTACCATAACTGCGATAACCGTCTACCGACTTCGACAAGTCAAACATCCTGTCATAAAGAGACTGTGATAATTGGGAAAAAAAGCTTACCACTGTATCCGTTTCATTGGTAATCATGGCTTTCAGCTTATCTGTAGCGGTAGCGGTATTCTCATCATCTGCATCACCATCGATATGGTAAGCATTTCTCTCATTGTCTTCTGCCGTGAAATACCCCAATGTATTGATGCCGAAATCAGAAAGATACATGGTTTTACCATTTACTTCGAAACCGGAAGACATCACTTTCTTCAAAACCGAGCTGACATCCGATAAGCTTTCATCTTTGTAAAGAAGTGATTCTTTGATTTTATTTTCCCAATCCTCCACTTTCTTCTCTGACATGGAATACTCTTCCTCTTCTGTTAAAGGCTCGTATTCTTTTCCGGCTTTGTTATTGTATAACTTATCCATACTATTAATGAGTTCATTGTATTCTTTAAAGAAGTTCTTAATCATGTCATAGATGCCGGATGTATCATTTTCGGTAGTCAGGGTGATTTCTTCTCCTGCTTTTGTCTCCTGTAATGCCGTAATGGTAAGCCCATTAATCTGAAAGACATTGGTGTCACCGGTAAATTCGGCACCATTGAGCCAGATTTTTGCATTGGTTCCATCTATCTTTTTAGCACCTGCATCCTCTGTCAGTTGCAATGCCGATAATGCTGCCAGTCCATTTTCATTGTTGGAAGAAAGTGTAAAATCAGAAGCCTCTCCGGATGACTTTGCACTGATAAACAATCTGCCCTGTCCTTCATCAAAGCTTGCATTTAAGCCATTATTTTTTAACTGTGTCAATACATCTGATATAGTAGTATCAGCATTTACCGTAATCTCTACCGCTTTTGCACTGCTGCCGTTCCCGGTAGTCAGGGTAATGGTTCCTTCCCCTTCAACTTTACTGCCGGTAATATCACTCAGCTTCGTCAGTGCATTCAGTTTGTCATTTTTGCTTCCTTTTAACTTTCCCCCGGTCAGATAAGCTGTTTTTGCCAGTTTCTCCACACGCAATGAATGCACACAATTAACAGCGTTCTCTCCGGTAATTACATTTGCTATATTACTGTCAGATACTTTTGTTGTCTTTTTTGCATAATCGGAAGACAGACGCATATTGGAAACATACTTGTTTTGAAAAGTTTTCAATTTGGAATTCAAGTCCTTCCACGCATCCTGTTTCCACTCAAGCTTTTTCTGTTCCTTCTGAACACTCTCCACCTTAGTCCGCCTTGCAGCAACAAGCTCCTGGATAATGCTCTCTGTATCAAGTCCGGAATTCATTCCGGTTAATCGTATTGCCATTCGTTAAGCCTCCTATCTCTTCTCATCCACTAAGAGTCCGGCAAGTTCCCACGCCTTTGCAATCATATCCAAGGTTTTCTCCGGCGGAAGTTCTTTGATAACTTCCTTGGTTTCCTTGTCAACAATTTTAATTGTCACTCTGTTGGTCTGCTCATGAATTCCAAAAACGGCTTCTGAATGAGACATGTTTTTATTCATCTGTTCAACAGCCTTCTTAATCTGTTCATTAGTTGCCTGTTGGCCGTTGTTCATTGAACTGTCCTGTCCGTTCTGGCTGTCCTGCTTCTCTGTCGCCGCCACCTTTGTGGTAGTTGCATCATAAGCATTAATCTGTTCCGGTGTAGAAACCTCCGTGTTCTCTACCGTTGTTTTCTGTACAGGCTTTGCCTGCGGTGTTGTCTGTGCCTGATATGTCATTGCACTGCTTAATGGTTCGATTGCCATAGGAATCACCTCCGTGTGATAATAAATAATTTATAAGTTACTTAAAGTTTTATAGTCTTCTTTTTTTATATCGGATGAATGCGTGAAAAATTTAGAGGTTTTGATGAATTTGAAATGATTACCCCAACAAATTTCTGAGTGCATCCATTCCGCTTACATCCACTGCTTCTTTGTTTGCCTCCTGAATCTGTACATAAACTTCCTTACGGTACACAGGAACATCTTTCGGTGCACTGATGCCCAGCTTTACCTGTTCTCCCTTAATCTCCAGCACGGTAATTTCTATATTGTTATTCACGATCAATGCTTCATTTTTCTTTCTGGATAAAGCTAACATCTACTCACCTGCTTTCTTTTTCGCATTAAGGATTTCATAAATAGGATATTTAATGGCATAATCGTCACCTTCTATGATAATCTGGCATGCTTTTTTCTCTGCTGCATTAATAATAAGAGGTCCCCTTAAATTTACTGTCATTTCTGTCAAATTGTGGGGAACGGTAACCGTAACCATGACAAGCAATTCATCAGGGATAAGCTCTCCGATAGGTTTTAAGAGCTCATCATCTACTTCCGGATTATAATCAGGCTTTACAAGGAGCGGATCCATTACCGGCATGGCAAAGGCCGGTTCCTGAACGGACTGGAGCCAGTGAATGGCACCTGCCCCCTTTTCTTCATCATGCACAAGTGCAAAATCTGTCAAATCCGGGAATCCGATAATCCCGGCAGGAAAATGAATGATTTTGTCATCGGCAATTGTAATTTCTCCAAATACTTTTGTTTGAATAATCATAAGCTCTCCTATCTGCGTGTTTACACGCTCCTTAAATTTATCGGTTTAAATGTAATTCATTAAGGATGTCTGCATGATTTTACCGGTTGCCATGAGTGCCGCTTCATAAGTAAGCTCTGTGCTGGTAAGCTGTATGGCCACTTCCGTAATATCCACATCTTCGTTTTCGGACTGCAGTGTCCTGAAGGTCGTTTTCTGCTCCATAAGCCGATTACTGATAAGTGTAAGACGACTGCTTCTGGTTCCATTATCGGTAACCGATATATTGGTATCATCCAAATGTGCCTGCATGCGGGTAATGGTAGTCTCAAACAATTCATGAACGCTTTCTCTAACATAATCATAAGCTTTCTTTGCCGCATCTAACTGGTCACTTATCAAAGCATAATCCGGATCATCCTCTGTCAGTCCCTCTTTTACCTTTTTAAGTGCTTCCACAGTTCCTGTGATTTCAGTCAGCGATGCCATCGCTATCTCCAAATCGTCAATATCTCTGTCTAAGTCATGCGTAAATGCTTCTCTCGCGGTAGTGTTTACACGGATTGTCTGGTTATATCCCACATCATATTCAATAACCTGGGATTCTTCCTCTCCCTTCAGATATTCCTGATTGTAGTTAATGGTTTGTACATTTCCTGCTTCATCCTGCGTAGTCGCACTGCAGGCGAAATAATGTTCCGGTCTTAAATCACCGTTTTCCCAACTTTTTTTGCTATAAGTAATCCTGATTTCCGTTTCAGGTGTCACAGTCCCTTCAAGTGCTTCATATGCTTTGTCTGAAAAAAGAATTTCACCTGTTTTGGGAGAAAATATAACCTTTGATTCACCATTTGCATTTGCCGCAGCAATTTCCGTATAGGCATCCTCCGTTGCTGCTGCCTCTGCTGTTGCAATCGGATTGTTTGCTGCATCAGTAATGACAGGCATGCCTTCGGCAAGCTCATCATATGCCAGTCTGATTCTGTAAATATTGCCGTTGGTAACATTTGCTTCTTTTACATCATCATAATTGCCGTTATTATAATTATTCCGGGTAATATCGTTAATCTTACCGCTTACCGTATGATTGAAACTGTCAAAAGCACCGATTGTTACCTGTTCCGTAATAGAGTAGACGGGCTGTGGATTTATATCCTCCACTTCCTCCGTAAAGGACAATGTCGTATCGGTACGATAACCGGTAAAAACATACCTTCCCGCATAATCTACGTTGCCGGTTGAATAAAACTCGTTTTTCAGATTTTTCATCTGTTCCAAAATGATATTCAAATCATCCGTGGTCAAATCCTTGTTTGCCGCCTTCGTTGCCTGTTTCACCATATCGGTAAGCACCTCTGTCCCCGTTAAAAGTGCATCCTCCGTTACCTTAAGCCAGCTTTTGGCATCAGGTGCATTTTTTTCATAAAACTGGGAAAGTTCTGAAACACTGGTGCGGAGACGAAGTGCACGGATTGCAACTACCGGATCGTCAGAAGGTCTTGTAAGCTTTTTCTGGGTAGACATCCGGGTACTTAATTTATCCTGAAGTGTTTTATTGTTATTGATATTATACAGTGAATTATTCTGCATAATTTTATTGGTCATTCTCATAGTAATTCCCTGCCTTTCTCATATCCTGTCATCAGCCACGCGCTTTATCTGTTCTTTGCCGGCGGCTGTACCTTTATACTCCGGTCTGTAAAATCAGCTGATCATAAATTTCTGTCAGTGTCTGAATCATCTTGGATGATAAGGTATATGCATTCTGATATTTCACCAGACTTACCGCTTCTTCGTCCTCATCCACACCTGATACGGACGTTCTCTGATTGCCAATGGCAGTCTGTAATCCCTTGTAGGTCGTACTAAACGTATTGGCATTACTTGCATTGAGTGCTACATCCGAAAGAATGGATTCCAGCAATTCCCTGGCGCTGCCATTACGGAAGCTGAATTTTTCTTTACTGTTAAGAAGCTCTATCATCTCCTTGATTTGATCACATTCTTCCACTCCGTTTGAAACATCCCTGCGGCTGCCAAGAAGACTTGCATCTGCAATCAAATCCTGATTAATGGCAAAATTTCCTGCCGTGATTTCATACAGTCCGTTGCCATCATTTGCCAGCAATTCATCTGCCTTATACTGTCCGCCGGCAGGTATATTTCCCGTAAACAGAATGCACCCTTTGCCTCCATTTGCATTATAGCCTGCTTTAAAAATCTCATTTACCTTATCCGCAAAGCCACGAATCCATGCATTCATCTGTTCCATGTAATAAGGAATTCCCTGATATTTAATGGCTTCCTGCGTTTTTACTTCTTTTCCCACCAGGGCAGCTGTAACATCCACATCATTCTTTTTATCATTCATGGTAAAAGTATAGGTTTGCGTCGTCCTGTCATATTCCCATGACTCATAATAAAAGATTGTATTTCCGATATTAATCACACCGCCGGTATCAGAAAGTGTTGCTTCCTGCATATTTTTAAGATAATCGGAATTTACGGTAACCTGTATCTGTGTTTTTCCTGAAATTGTCACGGTAGCATCCTGAACACCCGCCAGCTTACCGTTAAAATTAGCTCCGTTATTTCCGTCCCTAAACTGTATCAGACCCTTGAGTTTCCCCTCCATGGCAGCGTTGGTAAGACTGAATTCGTTACCATTGGACCATACAATTTCATATAATCCGTCTATATCCGTCTGATTCACCTTCTCCTCGGAACTTCTTGCCGTATAGGAAAGCGTATTATAATCGTTAGCATCTACCAGTGTCTGTCCACCGGCAATCTGTACAACATAACGGGTGGCACCCGTTTCCCTTTCAGGATTGTTGCTGTCACGAATCGGATACTCTGTAATATCCACATCCACAATTTCCGACAGCTCATCTACCAGTTTTTCTCTCTGATCTCTAAGCTCATTGGCTTTTGCACCTGAAAGCTCAATCACATTTATCTGCTTATTTAAGGTGGCTATTTTTTCGGCAATGGAATTAATCTGGTCTGTATTCTGCTTAATTTCAAGATTGATATCTTCCTGCAGTTCCTGAAGATTACCATACATATTGTTAAAGTAATCCGTCAGTGCTTTTGCGGCAGAAATAAATTCTTTTTTGGAGGAATCACTGCTTGCATTGGAAACTACCGACTGCAGTGCATTGCTCATTTTGTTAAACACAGAGGTAAAGCCTGTGATGCCATCATCCTCAAAATAATCCTCCACCGTTCTTGCATAGTAGGATTTGGCTTCATATTCGCCATATTTACAATTGTTATTCCAATATTTCACATCATAAAAAGAATCTCTGACACGCTCAATGGCGATGGTATCCACACCGGCACCGGCACAACCATATGTGGTAAAGGTCCGAAGGGCATTGCTTGCCTGCTGTGATACCTGCTGTCTCGAATATCCGTCTGTCTGTGCATTTGCAATATTATTAGCCGTTGTATTCAGTGCCGCATTGGAGGCTCTAAGTCCCGAAGCGGCTATATTCAGTCCAAAAAATTGTGATGGCATTCACTCACCCCTTTCTTACCTTCCCAGCGTCGCAATAATATGTTCCAGCATTTCACTGACCACATTGATATAGCGGCTTGATGCATTAAACGCATTCTGGAACATAATCATATTGCTCATTTCTTCGTCCGAAGATACGCCCAGAATCTGTTCTCTTGCTGCTGCTGTACTGTCTACGGTAATCTGCTGGTTTTCGCTGATTCCTTTCATGACAGAGCCTGTATTGGCCACCTGGGAAACCAGATTATTATAATAATTTAAAAAATTGGCTTTCGTTTTTACTTTAGGGTTTAAGGTATGGTCTTCTGACGTAAACAGCTCTTTTAATTTATCGGCAGTTCCCTGATCCACCTTTTTATCCGGCTTAATGAAACCAAGCAATGACGGTGCCTGTTTCAGTTCACCGTTAATAATAATGTTTTCTATGGTAAAATTATTGTCACCCGTAATTGTATTAAAAATCTGATAAGGATTGTCTTTTTCATCTCTCATGTAATTTGTGCCCGGATGTTCCGTACGTGCAGCATTTGCCGCTTCTTCCAATACACCGTTAATGCCTGTTGTAATCTTATTCACAAGCTGGTCAAATTCTGCCTGTACATTCATAATGACAGACTGAGAAATATTGGTATCATAGTACGCCTCATCTGCCAAATCCTTATAAGTCGCCCTGTGGTCGCCTCTTGCATAGAGAATTGCCTTCAAAGAACCGATATCCGTATTCATGCCTGTGGAAATGGTCTGTGTCATATGATAGACATGTGCGCTGTCTATATTGATACTCTCGGTTCCTTCCGCCGTCGTAGTTATTTTCGCAAATTTTTTCCAATAAGGAGTATAAAAACCGGTAACGGGATCAGCGAGTACATCAATTTCGTTTACCATGTCATCTTTTACAAAATCATTGCCTTCAAATTGGATATTGACATAGCCGTCCACATTTTCCGTAACCGAAATATAGCCCATTTTCGACAACTCATCTATCAAATAATTTCTCTCATCACGCAAATCGTTTGCTTTTTCCTGCTGTCCTGACTCTATTTTCAAAATTTCCTCATTTAATTCCTTAATCCGTCTGCCATACCGGTTAATCGTTTCAACCTGTTGCTTTACCTTATAATTCAGATTGTCCTGATATTCCCTAAGTCCCTGGTAAACAGCATCCGCGTGCTCTATAAACTCATAACAGCGCTGTACAAAAACGCCCTGATTTACCGCATTTGACGGATCCTTTGCAAGTTCCTGCACCGAGCCCCATAAATTATCAATCGATTTGGAAAAGGTTTCTCCCTGAAGCTCCTGAAAAAGATCTTCCACCTCTTCTACGGCGGATACGGTGGTATCATAGAAAGAACCTCTTCCGGCTTCACGTCTGTATGTTTTATCGAGGAAATAATCTCTGATCTGCTTTACATTGGAATAATTGACGCCAAGGCCAAGCTGCTGATAGGCATTGGCAGACGCAGTCTTAGATATGGTATTATAATAACGGGTACCAAGCTGCACCTGCTGCCTGGTATACCCGGCCGTATCTACGTTTGACATATTATGCGCTGTTGTATTAAGCGCATTCTGACTTGTTTGTAATCCGGAAGTACCGACGTATAAACTACCCATTAAACCCATCGATTTTCACCTCATATACCCGCAGGGATTTACTGTTTGGCATCAAAACCGCCGGGTGCTACTCCCATATGTGCCCCTGTATTGAAGGCTCCTTTATTATAGTTAGCCGTCTCCGGTGCAGTCTTCATTGCCTGTAACATATTCATGTCAAATTCTACCATTTCCAGAGCATTTTCTATTAATGCCCTGTTCTGTATGTTCACTCTCTCCACTTCATGAACCACAGTCCTTAATCTGTCATGTACTTTAGCCAGCTTCTGCTGTTCCTGCGGTCTTTGGTTCAGCATATCCACCAGATCCGCAAGCATCAGCGTTTTAACATCCCTGTTAATAACATTGGCGATATCCGCAAACAGTTCCTGACGTTTGTTGTCAAGATTACTGATTCTGCCGACAACGATTTGTTCTTCTTCCGTGATTTTGGCTAATTCTTCTAA
>CAYWHY010000063.1:0-8314 GCA_964458255.1 uncultured Lachnospiraceae bacterium
TTAAAGAGTTTGTGGAAAAGATAGGAGATAATGAGTAAGTGGCAGATAGAAGAACAAGAAAAAGAGGAGGACAGCAGGAAGTCTTTTTTGACTACACATTGCTGTTTATAGTGTTGTTTTTGCTGGGATTTGGTCTGGTAATGCTGTACTCTACCAGTTCTTATGAGGCATATCTTCAGTTTGGAGATTCAGCATTTTATCTGAAAAGACAGATAGGTGCGTCTGTTCTGGGCCTTGTTGTTATGCTTGTAGTGGCGAATATTCCCTATCATTTTTGGGAAAGATTTGCAACTCTTGGATATGCCGGCTCTATTGTACTTATTTTACTTATCATACCCTTCGGGATTGAAGCAAACGGTGCCAAGAGATGGCTGAATGTGTTTGGTATTTCTCTACAGCCGGCAGAGGTGGCAAAGCTTGGAATGATTTTGTTTTTGGCAAGTCTGGTATGCCGTATGGGAAGAAAGGTCAGGACTGGAAAAGGATTTGCCATTATGCTTCTTTCGCCGATTCCTATTTGTGCCCTGATTTATCTGGTCACTAATAACTTGAGTTCGGCAATCATTATTTTTGGAATTGCGGCACTCATGCTGTTCGTATCAAGTCCTGATTACAAGCGTTTTGTTTTGATTGCACTTTCTGCAATGGCAGCCTGTGCATTATTGATATTTATGATTGTTAATGCAGCGGATTCAGAAACTATGGGTTTTCGTGGGACTCGTATCCTTGCATGGCTTGACCCGGAAGCATATGCAAGCGGCAAGGGATTTCAGACACTGCAGGCACTTTATGCCATTGGCTCGGGTGGTATTTGGGGAAAAGGCTTAGGACAGAGTATGCAGAAACTGGGCTTTTTACCCGAAGCACAGAATGATATGATTTTTTCAATTATCTGTGAAGAATTGGGATTGTTTGGTGCCGGTACGGTTATTTTGCTGTTTGTGCTTTTACTTTGGCGGTTTATGATTATTGCCAGCAATTCGTCGGATTTGTTTGGAGCCATGTTGGTAGTAGGTGTCATGGGACACATTGCCATTCAGGTTATTCTGAATATCGCGGTAGTTACCAATACGATTCCCAATACAGGTATTTCACTTCCCTTTATCAGTTATGGTGGTTCGTCTGTTTTGTTTCTGCTGATTGAAATCGGTATTGTGCTTAGTGTCGGTAAGGGGATTCATTTAAAGGATTTATAGAAAAGGAACCGTTTTTTCATTTCCGCATATAGTAAAGAAGGTCTTGATTTTTAAATCGGAGTGGAAGGTGGAAAAGTGGATTCGATTCATATATGCGGTGGAAATGCTCTTTTGGGCGAAACGAGAATACAAGGTTCCAAGAATGCTGTATTACCTGTTATGGCGGCATCGCTTTTGACCGAAGATGTTTGTGTGATAGAGAATTGCCCCAGAATATCCGATGTCTCTCATATGCAGAATTTGTTAAAACAAATCGGGTGCAAGGTCAGTAAATCGGACGATACGCTTGTGATTGACACAAGATGTGTATCGCAGGACAAAATGTCAGGTGAGTCGGTGACGGGTATGCGTTCTTCCGTGATGCTGCTTGGAGCGATGCTTGGCAGGCTGGGAGAGATTACCATGGCATATCCCGGAGGCTGCGTAATCGGGAAAAGACCGATCGACATGCATCTTGATGCACTTTCTAAGATGGGTGTGGTAATTACGCAAGAGGAAGGTTTTTTTACGGCTAAGGCAGAAAAGCTGACAGGAACAGTGATTAAGCTTCCTTTTGCCAGTGTAGGGGCCACGGAAAATGTGATTTTGGCAGCAGTGAAGGCAAAAGGAATTACCATTCTTGAAAATGCAGCAAGAGAGCCGGAAATTGTAACCTTATGTGAGTTTTTAAAAAAGGCCGGAGCAGAGATCGCATGTATGGGCAGTAATGCGTTGTTTATTCAGGGGAGTGCGAAGCTTCACGGTGTACAATTCAGGATTCCGGCAGACAGGATTGTAGCGGGAACATATCTTTTTTCCGTGGTGGGAACGGGAGGCCATGTTTTTTTAAAAGAGGCACCTGTGAGACAGATGCAGAGTATGCTTAGAGTTGCAACTATGTTGGGAGCGGATATTACGGAATCGAAGGAAGGCTTAAGCGTAATGACAGAACGCGTAAGGATTCCGTTGCCATATATTAAGACAGAAGTATTTCCGGGGTTTCCAACAGATCTGCAGTCGCCGCTTATGGCAGTTCTGTCCGTGGCAAAGGGAAACAGTATAATAGAAGAAACTATATTTGAGGATCGGTTCCGAATGGCAAAAGAACTTATGGGAATGGGTGCACAAATTCAAATAGAAGGTAATAAAGCATTGATAACAGGAGTTCCGAAGCTGACCGGCTGTGAGGTTATTGCAAATGAACTAAGGGGAGGCGCTGCCCTTATTCTGGCAGGCTGTATCGCTGAAGGCGAGACCATTGTGAGAAACAGACATTTTATAGAGCGTGGATATGAAGATATCTGTCGTGATTATCAGAATTTAGGGGTAAATATTTATACCGGATAGATGGGAATATGAAGAAAAAAAAGCAGAAAAAGAAAAAACAAATTCATAATGTAAAAGTACCAATGAATCCTATATGGATAGTCACTGCGGTGATAGTTGCATTTTTGATTGTGGGGCTTTTGGCAGGATATTATTATATAATAAAAAATTATACGGTTACCACAGTTTACGTGGAAGGAAACGTGCATTATACCAATGAAGAAATTATGGGAATGGTAATGGACGGCTATTATGGGGATAATTCTTTGTTTTTGTCACTTAAATACAAGGATAAAAGCATTGGGGATGTGCCGTTTGTGGAGAAGATGGATATTTCCGTTCTTGATCCGCATACCATCAAAATTGAAGTGTATGAGAAGGCTTTGGCCGGTTATGTGGAGTATTTGGAAAGATACATGTATTTTGACAAAGACGGCATTGTGGTAGAAACATCCACTGAAAAAACAAAGGGGATACCGCTTGTTACGGGACTTGTCTTTGACCATATCGTTTTGTATCAGCCTCTTCCCGTGGAAAACATGGATATATTTGATGATATTCTGAGTATTACGCAGTTAGTAAACAAGTATAACCTGTCCATTGACAGAATCTATTTCGGAAGTGATGATACACTTACCCTTTATTTTGAAAATGTGAAAGTGGCATTGGGGGCAAGGGAAAATCTGGAAATTAAGGTTATGAAACTACAATATATGCTTCCGGAACTTATCGGTAAGAGTGGTACTTTACGAATGGAAGAATACACGGAGGAAACAAATACAATTACCTTTGAGCCGGATTAAGAGAAGTTTTTAACTTAAAAAAGTTTGAAAAAACTGAAATTTGTGGTTGATTAATCGGGAAAAAAATTATATGATAAGCTATAAGAGTTTATTTGGAGTGATAAAGGAGGAATTACCCTTGCTGGAGATTATTACAAACGATGCTGAGGCTGCAGCCAAGATTATAGTAGTCGGTGTTGGTGGTGCGGGCAATAATGCTGTTAATAGAATGATAGATGAAGATATTACCGGAGTTGAGTTTATCGGTATTAATACGGACAAGCAGGCACTTCAGTTATGTAAGGCACCCAAGCTTCTGCAGATTGGTGAGAAGCTGACGAAAGGACTCGGTGCAGGTGCTAAGCCTGAGATTGGTCAGAAAGCAGCCGAGGAAAGCAGTGAAGAAATCGAATCTGCCTTAAAAGGGGCTGATATGGTATTCGTAACCTGTGGTATGGGCGGTGGAACCGGAACAGGTGCTGCACCTGTAGTTGCTAAGCTGGCTAAGGATATGGGTATTTTAACTGTTGGTGTAGTAACCAAGCCTTTCCGCTTTGAAGCTAAGGCACGTATGGTAAATGCTATCAGTGGTATTGAAAGAATCAAAGATAATGTCGATACATTAATTGTGATTCCTAATGATAAGTTGCTTGAAATTGTAGACAGACGTACTACTATGCCTGATGCACTTAAGAAGGCAGATGAGGTGCTTCAGCAGGCAGTACAGGGAATTACCGATTTGATTAATGTTCCTGCTGTTATCAATCTTGACTTTGCAGACGTTCAGACTGTTATGAAAGACAAGGGGATTGCTCATATCGGCATCGGTGAAGGAAAAGGTGATGACAAGGCAAGTGAAGCCGTTAAAATGGCTGTGGAAAGTCCCTTGCTTGAAACAACTATCTCCGGTGCTACTCATGTGATTATTAATGTATCCGGTGATATTACTCTTGCAGATGCTTCTGATGCGGCAAGTTATGTTCAGGAATTGGCAGGAGATGATGTAAATATCATTTTTGGTGCCATGTATGATGAAAATAAGACAGACAGTTGTACGATTACGGTGATTGCAACAGGTCTTGAAGATGAGACACTTCCTACTAATAAGCCTGTTTCTGCATATGGTACCTTTGCTAATAAATATGTGAAGCCCATGACGCCTAACATGACCTTAAAACAGTCCGGCTTAAGCAATGCAGGAGAAGTAAAGTTAATGGGTAATCTGACGCAACCGGCTAATGCATCACCTAAGAAACCTGTTACAGGAATTACCAATCCCGGTGATATCAGAAGCAATGTGACGAACAAGCCTCTGAACATACCGGATTTTCTGCAGAAGAAGTAAAAATACAATGAAATGGAAAGGCTGTATATCAGAAAGATTTTTGATATGCGGCCTTGTTTTTTAGAACGGAAAGAAAGGAACAAATATGAGTAAAAATACATTTTCAGCAGCAGAGGAATGTCTGCAATTTATAAATAAGAGTGTAAGCTGCTATCACGTAGTGGAGAACGCGGAAAAACTCTTGAAAGAACAAGGATTTGAGGAGCTGAAAGAACAGGAAGATTTTTTTGTTTCAAAGGGAAAAGGTTATTATGTAAAGAGAAATGATTCCTCTGTCATTGCATTTAAAATACCAAAAGGGGAGGCAAAGGGCTTCCACATCATAGCATCCCACAGCGATTCGCCGACCTTTAAGATAAAGGCGGAAGCAGAGCAGTCTATGGAAGGAGGCTATGTGAAGTTAAATGTAGAGCCTTATGGTGGAATGATTCATGCCACCTGGCTTGACAGATGTTTATCCGTTGCAGGAAGAATTGCCTACATGGAAGAGGGCACACTTAAAACCAAAACCGTGAATGTGGATGAGGACCTTCTGGTGATTCCCAATGTGGCAATTCACATGAACCGTGAAATGAACAAGTCCCTTACCTACAATCCGCAGGTGGATTTGCAGCCGCTTTTGTGTGCACAGAAAAATGAAGATAATAATGTTCTGCTTAAAAAAATAGCGTTCTATGCAAAGGTAAAGGAAGAGGATATATTAGGTAAGGATTTGTTTTTATATGTGCGCGAGGCGGGAAAACTCGCCGGAGCAGACAGGAAGCTGATGATTGCACCGAGACTGGACGACCAGGAATGTGTATTTGCATCCTTAAAAGGGCTTCTTGTTTCGGAACCGAAAGAGCATATATCGATTTGCGCTGTGTTTGATAATGAAGAAGTGGGAAGCCGTACAAGACAGGGAGCTTCCTCTACTTTCCTTAAGGATATTTTGGAGAGAATGGGGGAAGCGTTGGAAATCCCGAAGAGTAACTACCTTAAAATGCTTTCTGAAAGCTTCATGATTTCCGCAGACAATGCCCATGGCGTGCATCCGAATCATCCGGAAAAGGCGGATCCGACCAACAAACCTTATCTGAATCAGGGCATTGTGATTAAATATCACGGTGGCCAGAAATATACCACCGATGCATGGTCGGAGGCTGTGATGAAAAGTATTTGTAAGGAGGCTGAGGTTCCTTATCAAACCTATTGTAACCGTTCCGATATTTCAGGAGGCTCCACTTTAGGAAATATTTCACAGGAACAGATTTCCGTTGCCTGTGTGGACATCGGACTTCCGCAGCTTGCCATGCATTCGGCGGTAGAGACAGCAGGCAGTAAGGATGTGGAATATCTGGTAGAAGTAGCAAAGGTATTCTTTGGAAAATAATAATTGACGACGGTAACATCTTAAAATGAAGGTGTTGCCGTTTTTTTTCGTGGTCAAAGGGGGCAATATACCGAAAAGCTGTTTGTCGCATTTCTGCGATAAGTAACGCTCTTTAGAGAGACCGTTTGACAAATTATGAACCTCAGAATGATTATAATGAGGTAGTACCAAAGGAGGTGACACTTGCAAAACGTACTTTATATTGACAGTATCTTTGTGATAAATTTTGTGATGGATTTATTACTCCTTACGCTGACAGCGAAGACCTTAAAGAAAACTGCCACATTCTTAAGGTTATCAGCAGGAAGTCTTTTGGGAGCAGCAGGATATTGTCTGGTGATTGTACTGCCGCAGGTTCCCTATCTGATTAAGGTGGTGTTCGGAATGCTGCCGATAACAGCGGGAATGTTAAAAATCAGCTGTAAGGTAAAAGGGATTCGAGAGCTGATTTGCGGCGCAGGATATCTGTTTACCTATTCATTTTTTTTAGGAGGGTTCATGTTGTTTCTAAGAAACCGAATCCCTCTTTTAAGAGAAAAAGAATCTTCCGTCTGGCTGCTTCTGTTAACAGGATATATTGGTTTCCGTTTTTGCCTGTCCGGCATAAATAAATGGAAACAGACAAAGCAAAATCATTTTTGCAGGGTAAAGTTTAAAGGAGATAAGGAGCCGATTAACGTGTGGGGACTCATTGATACGGGAAACGGTCTCACAGAGCCTGTAAGCGGAAAGACGGCAGCTATTTTGGAAGAGGATATTTGGGAAAAAATGACATGGGCAAAAAAACCGGAAAAATTTAAAGTAATTCCCTTTCATAGTATAGGGAAGGAACATGGTTTGTTAGAGGGATATGAAGTAGAAAGCCTTCAAATAGAATATGAAGAGGAAAAAAGAGAGCTTACGCATATTTTGGTGGCGGTTTATAAGGGAAAACTATCTGTAAAAGGGGATTATCGGATGATATTGCCGCCACAGTGGCTCTCTTAGATAAGGCAGGCTTTCCAAAGCATTGCATGGAAGCCTGTCATCACTAAAAGCAATGCGGAAATGAGGAAAAATATGGTTTTTAAAGTAGCGATACCGGGGAAACTGCAGTTTAAATTATACAGGAGAGAACCCGGATTTTTGTTGACAAGGCAGGGAGATATTCATTACATAGGCGGTGCGGAGGTGCTGCCGCCACCCTTAGAAGTAGAAAAGGAAAATGCAGTTATCAGCGATTTGGGAACGGAATATGAGGATGAGGCAAAATCCATACTGATAGAACATAATTTACGTCTGGTGGTTTATATTGCCAAGAAATTTGATAATACGGGAGTGGGCGTAGAGGATTTGATATCCATAGGTACCATAGGCTTAATAAAATCAATTAACACCTTCAATCCGGAAAAAAATATCAAACTGGCAACCTATGCGTCAAGGTGCATTGAAAATGAGATTTTAATGTATCTGCGAAGAAACAGTAAAACTAAAATGGAAGTATCCATTGACGAACCGCTTAATGTGGACTGGGATGGAAATGAGCTTTTACTTTCGGATATTCTTGGGACGGATGAGGATGTAATTTATAAGGATATTGAAAGCGAAGTGGAGCGAAAACTTTTGCTGAAAGCAATCAGTAAGCTTTCGGAACGGGAAAGGACGATTATTAATTTGCGCTTCGGACTGGGGACAGCGGACGGAAAAGAAATGACACAAAAGGAGGTCGCGGAGCTCCTCGGAATTTCACAGTCCTACATTTCCAGACTGGAAAAGAAAATTATGAAAAGATTAAAGAAAGAACTGATGAAGGACAGCTATTAATTAGCTGTCCCATACTCATGCTGTCAGGTAATTTTTCATGGTTTTCAAAGCGTTTTTTTCAAGTCTGCTGACCTGTGCCTGCGAGATCCCAATCATGTCGGCTACTTCCATCTGAGTTTTGCCTTCAAAAAAACGCAGAGATATAATTTCGTATTCTCTTTCGTTTAAACGTTTCATAGCTTCGCTTAAGGAAAGATGCTCCACCCAGTTTTCTTCCTTATTTTTTTTGTCACTGATCTGGTCCATGACATACAAGGTATCGCCGCCGTCGGTAAAGACAGGTTCATAAAGACTCATGGGATTTTGAATGGCATCCAAGGCATAGACGATATCCTCCTTGGGGATGCCGACCTCTGCGGCAATTTCCGTGATGGTAGGCTCCTTCATATTTCTTTTTACCAGATTTTCCTTGGCATAAATGGCTTTGTAGGCGGTGTCTTTTAAGGAACGGCTGACACGAATGGAATTGTTATCCCGAAGGAAACGTCTGATTTCACCGATGATCATGGGT
>CAYWHY010000064.1:0-8177 GCA_964458255.1 uncultured Lachnospiraceae bacterium
TGACAGTCTTTTTTATTACGGAAGAAGTGCTTTGCTTTTGATGGTTTTGGTGCTTTGCAAAAATACCGGTTTTTTGTGGGTAGGGTTTGGTCTGTTGTTTGCTTACGGCTATCATTTTCTGTTAAAAAAGAAGGAAACAGGCACCGGACATAGTACTAAAATGCAAAAAAAAGGGTTGCTTATAATGACGATGCTCCCTATTATGATAGAAGGCAGCTGGCTTACATTTTGTCTCTTGAACAGAAGAGTTGCAAAACTGACAGGTACTGCACTTTACATGGCAACAGGCAGCATGAGAGTTCCCGAAGTGCAACAGGAAATGATCAATGCATTTGTTACAGCGTTTGTCAGTTATCCGCTTCACAGATGGAAGACAATAGCCATTGATTTAAGTCCGCTTATGCTATACATTTTGCTTTTGGTATTTGTTTTTCTGTTATACCGAAGAGGCAGGATAAAGAAATGGCAGGCATGGTATATCGGCAGTTTCTTGGCTGTATGCGGAATCGTATTTTATGCAGTTAATCTGCTGAGTCATTTGACAATATTTGCAGTAGAAACACAGTATTTGGAGCCCTTTGGGATGGTTTCGTCCATAGAGCGTTACGGAGCACCCTTTACGATAGGCGGTTTATACTTAGTAGCGTATTTTGTGCTTCATAAAAATCAGACTACCCTGAAGCGGAAGACGGCTGCAGTACTAATTTGCATGGGATTTGTGTTTCTTACGGCCGATTATGAGAGTGCATACAGAGGGCTTATCGGCTACGGCGATACCAAAGAGGCTGCTTATCAGGAAAGGGAAGAGATTATTGACAGTCGGGCAGAAGAATTTTTGACTAAGATAAATACAGATGAACTTAAGGACGGAGGAAGAGTCCTGTATTTGCGTGATGCCTCAGATGTAAGCTGGGTAAGAAATACTTATTTGGGATTTGAAGCATCACCGGTTTCTGTCATGTATGGTAATATAGATGGACAGACCATGACACAAGGGGATATCATAAAAGCGGTAGAAGAGTCACATGCCGGTTATTTGTATGTAGATAAGCTTAAAACAGACAGTGCTGTATGGGAAAAACTGACGAAAGAAGGCTCTTTTGAATATGGCTGCCTTTATCGGATAGATGAACAGGAAGGTAAACTTTTTTTATGGAAAAGCAATTAAGCCGGAAGGATGCAAAACAAATCCCTGTGATTATTCCTTCCTATGAACCTGATGAAAAGTTAATAAGGCTTTTAGAACAGCTGCATGCAGACGGATTTTTGAATCTGGTTTTGGTAGATGACGGAAGCGGAGAAGAATATCAGCATTTTTTTGAGCAGGCTGAAAAAGAATTTGCCTGTGATGTTCTTCATCACGAAGGAAATAAGGGGAAAGGACGAGCTTTAAAGACAGCTTTTGCCTTTGTGCTTCAAAAAATTCCCGATATACCCGGGTGTATTACGGCGGATTCTGACGGTCAGCATAGTCCGGAGTGTATTCTTGCCTGTGCCGAGGCATTGCTGGAACATCCGGATGCACTGATTATGGGCTGTCGGTGCTTTGCCCAGGAGAATGTTCCCGTAAGATCGGAGCTTGGTAACAAATGCACCAGAGTGGTAATGAAATATTTAACGGGTGTATCAGTATCTGATACGCAGACAGGGCTTCGCGGAATTCCCACCTCATTTATGAAAGAGCTTTTAGAGGTAAAGGGGGAGCGGTTTGAGTTTGAAACCAATATGCTCATGGAAACCAAAGTCGGAAAAATTCCCATAGTGGAGGTCCCGATACAAACTATTTATATTGAAGATAATAAAACAAGCCATTTTAACCCCATTAAGGATTCGATAAGAATTTATATGATTTTCGGAAAGTTTTTGTTTTCTTCATTATCCTCCAGCGTGGTGGATTTGGCATTTTTTTCACTGTTTTGCCATTTCTTTAGGGGCAGGCAGTGGGGAAGTATTACTTATATTATGGTTGCTACCGTGCTTGCAAGAATTTTGTCGGCAACCTACAATTATTCTGTCAATTATAAGGTGGTTTTTAAAAGCAGAGGCTCTCTTTTGACGACACTTTCAAGGTATGTCTTACTTGCTGTATTGCAGATGAGCTGCAGTGCACTGTTGGTTAATATGCTGTATCCGTTACTTGGCGGAGCAGAGGTATTGGTAAAGATACCGGTAGATGTATTGTTATTTTTTTTGAGTTTTATCATTCAGAGGGAGTTTGTTTATTGCTAGAGAGTGCAATTTCTACGGCAGGGTTCTGCATGGCAGAATACGTTTCAGAGCCGGGGGAGGATATTTGAAAGTCTATATAGAGGTCTTTTTAGCACCTGCAAAAGAAAAAGGAGAAAAAATATGTTTCAAAGAAAAAAGAAGAATGTCTATGACATGCCAAACGAAGAAAACAAAAAGTTACTTTCAGGTATTCGGAAAGGGGCCGCAGTAGTGGCAGGAGTAATCATAGTTGCGTATCTGCTTTTGGGCAGTCTTTATTCGCTCAAGGAAAATGAATATGCGGTCATTACTACTTTCGGAGTACCGAAAATCGTAGAGGAGCCGGGGATTCATGTAAAAATACCTTATGTGCAGCGTTTGGAAAAGGTACCGAAGACCATCAATGGTTTTCCTATTGGTTATGATGCCGAAACCGGAGAGCCCAGGGATTCGGAATCTTTTATGATTACCAGGGACTATAATTTTGTCAATGTGGATTTCTACGTTGAATACAGGGTGACAGATCCCGTGAAATATCTTTATGCGTCGGAAAGTCCGGTAAGGATCCTCAAAAATCTGACTCAGAGCTACATAAGAGATACCATAGGAATGTATGATGTGGACAGTGTTATTACGACCGGAAAGAGTGAGATTCAGGCATCAATCAAAGAAAAAATAATGGCAAGACTGGAATCTGAGGATATTGGTATTCAGCTTGTTAATATTACCATTCAGGATGCGGAACCGCCTACTGCGGAGGTTATCAATGCTTTTAAAAATGTAGAAAATGCCAAGCAGGGTAAGGAAACCTCTATTAACAAAGCAAACCAGAAGAGAAATGAAGATATTCCGGCAGCAAGAGCAGAGGCGGATGAAACGTTAAAGACAGCACAGGCAACCGCCGAGGAGAGAGTGAATGAAGCAAAAGGACAGGTTGCAAGACTGAATGAACTTTACGCAGAATACCAAAAGTATCCGCTGATTACCAAGCAGAGAATGTTCTATGAGACTATGGAGGAAATTCTGCCCGGTATGAAAATTATTATTGAGAAGAGTGACGGAACGACACAGACCATGCTGCCTTTAGAATCTTTTGTGGATTTAGGAGGAGCGGACGTTAACAGAAGTGGTCTTGCATCAGGCGATGCTGACACAGCAGACGGCGTTATAACTCAATAATGGGGAAGGAGAAAAAACGATGAAGAAAAGTAAATGGATTATCATTCTTGCTATATTGGCCGGGCTTTTTATAGTAACAGATTCGGTAATGGTGGTAACCTATCCGAATGAGTTTACGGTAATCAAACAATTTGGTAAAATTGTAGATATTAGGGAAGAAGCAGGATGGAGCGTTAAGCTTCCTGTCATACAGACAGCAGAAAAAATAGAAAATGAAGTGCTTTTGTATGACCTTGCGGTGAGTGATGTCATGACAAAGGACAAAAAATCAATGATTGCAGACTGTTTTGCACTCTGGAGAATTGCAGACCCACAGAAATACACAGAGACATTAAGTGCACAGAAGAGCAATGCAGAATTCAGGATAGATACAATTGTTTATAATAGTTTAAAGAATGTGATAAGCAGCTTAAGCCAGGAAGAGGTTATCAGCGGACGTGATGGTGAACTGGCAGCTGCGATTATGGAAAATATCGGAGATACGCTCACGCAGTACGGAATTGAGATTCTTTCCGTAGAAACCAAATCACTTGATTTACCGGATGAGAATAAGGCAGCAGTTTATGAGAGAATGATTTCCGAAAGAAATAATATTGCGGCAACTTATCAGGCTGAAGGTGCGGAAGAGGCAAAAGAGATTTCCAATAATACGCAGGCGGAAATTATCGTTATGCAATCCGAAGCCGATGCACAGGCAGCAGAAATGACAGCCAAAGGCGAGGCTGAGTATATGAGAATTTTAAGTGAAGCATACAATGACCCAGAAAAGGCAGACTTCTATATTTTCCTTCGGTCTTTAGATGCAGCGAAAGCTACCATGACAGGAAATAACAAAACCCTGATTATTGATGAGACGTCACCGATTGCACAGATTTTTTACTAAAAACAGACGGAGGGTATGGCAATGGAAGAAACTATGAATGGTATTTTGTATTTTAGTTCAACCGGTAACAGCTTATACATTGCACAAAGGGTAAAGAATGCAATGGGTGGTCAGGTAAAATATATCCCGAACTATGATGGCGACGGAAGTGAATTTGAGAGAATCATTTTGGTTACGCCCATTTATTCCTTTGGAATGCCTACCTTTGTGTATGATATTATTCCAAGGTTAAACAAAACGACAGAACTTATTATTATTCAAAATTACGGCGGTATGATATGCGGTGCGGATTATTTCATATATCAGTACGCCAAGGAACAGGAATTGAATATTAAAGCTGTTTATGTACTTAAAATGCCCGAGAATTTCACGACCACGTTTACGGTACCGGGATTTTATATCCAAAGCACTTTGAAGAGTGCAGATAAGCGGATTGACAATGTCATTAACAGTATCAATTTGGGTAATTACAGAGTACCCGGGAAATGCAAGACCAAAAGGGATGTATATTTAAAAAACAAATCTAATTGGCATCTCATAGGCGAAGATTTTTCAACAACGGATGCCTGCATAAAATGCGGGAAATGCATTTCCATTTGTCCTGTGGACAACATTTGCTTGAATGACGGAAAAATTATTTTTTCAAACAAATGCGTTGCCTGCTTGGGGTGTTATCATCGTTGCCCACAAAAGGCGATTGTTTATAAAAAGAAGGTTAAAAAAGACAGATACATCAATCCTAATGTGAATGAGAGTCATATTGGTAAGGATATGTAATGATTAATAAATCATAAATTTTGCAAAGGTTAATACAATTGCCAATAAGGCAGACACACATACTAAGCTAAGATTGCGTTATGATTTCATGGATCAGCAAGATTGATGGAACCATAACGCTTTTTTCATTAATAAGAATGTTTATAGTAGAGGTATTATCTTATATCAATAAAAATATGGAGTAACGAAAAAATATGCTGATTGGTTAGTCGAAGAGACAGGGTATGATTGTATTGAAACAAAAAATGCTAAAATAGCAGATTTGCATAATTATGATGGAATCATTTGGGGTGGCGTTTATGCATCCGGTATATGGTGAGCGTTAAGAAGCGTTTTCAGACTTCGCAAAACCAGCGGACTGTCATCAACGATCATAATCGTTTTTCGTTCATTTGATAATCCGACAGTTGGATTATCCGGTTCTGCATGAAGCAACTGATAGCATTTTGGGCTCAGGTTTGCACTTGGCACAGGATGGAATACTTTTTAAAATCGGTATTATGTTTTCTGTCCGTTAGAAAATTCATTACAGCATGACACATTTTTCTGAAGTTTTAAGGTACTCAAAGACACATTTTTTGACATACCCTCACTGCTATCATCATTGAGAATATGGGTTTCTCAATAATATTTACTGAACCATGATATAGTTGTTTGCTCATAAGATATCATTTCCATTTTTACAATAATTATATTCCTAGAGGAGTACATACTCGAGAAATGTTGGGGAAAATGATTACTGAACCTATAGAAAGATTAAAAGAGTGTATGGAATAAAAATATCGGCAAAATAAGGTAAAGATTTAATTTCTTAATTCTGCATAAATCTGTAAATATCTGTTTAATTTATCTATTTCCTCTTTGTTATCGGAATAGAGAATTTGTACGATGGGTGAGGGAATCTGAGAAAGAACTTCGTCTGTTGTTTTTCCCAATACAACATAATCAAGACTACAGTGAAAAAGGTTACAGAATTGGACTAAATTTTTTAATGATAATGTGGAAGTACCACATTCCGTATGACTGATATGTTTGGGACTCACATCTAATACTTCTGCAAGCGCTTCCTGTGTTACATTATGGGAGCGACGAATTTCTGCTATTCTTGATCCCATATTAATTGCTAACGTGTTTTCTGACATAACTAAACCTCCTAGGTATAGTTTATTGTTTACTTGTATGACAAATAACTAATTGCGAGGTTTATAATACACCAAGAAGTATACACAAAAGGTTTACAAAATGAAAAGAGTGTGATAATCTGAAACAGGTAAAGTTCTTATTAGGAGGAAAAAAGAATGAAGAGATGGAAAAAGGGGATGGCATGGTTGTTAAGTGTTATGTGCATATTGGTGACTGTGCAGATACCGAGTATACCTGTAATGGCTACAACTATTAATTTTGAAGAAAAACTTGCTGTTCAAAGAGCAAAATTCCCAGATGGAAAATATTGGAATCATAGGGGGCCTGTTAATAATCCTGACGGTTATACAGACAGTGCATGTACCAATCATTCTGGAACAGGAGATCCCGATTGTAACAGCTTTGATGGTAATTTTCAATGCGTGGGATATGCTCTGAAAACATTTTATGATATGTATGGACAACATTATGATGCTAGTTCATTGTATTATTCTATAAATGAAATTCAAGTGGGTGATATTGTAACAATGTTTACGAATACCTATACTTTGTCAGGAGAACCGATATGTCATACTGTATTTGTTATAGGTAAAACTGGTAACACATTATCTGTAACAGAATGCAATGCTCAAGGTCAATGGTGTAAAATATTTTGGGATACAACATATACAATTAGTGGAAATAATTTAGTTGATTTGTATGGAGGAAGCGGTTATCCATTTAAGAACGGACGCCATAAACCGTCCGATATTACACTTGTAAAGAACCAAGATCCACTTGGAGATGTAAATACAATTTCAAGTGTGGATAACAAAATATATGTCCGAGGTTGGACATACGATCCGGATACGCCCAATACATCATTGCAAATACATATTTACGTTGGACAACCAGCCGGAACTCCTGGAAAAAGTGCAGATATTATACTTAATGCGAATAAGCAGAGTCAAGACGTTACAGATGCGTATGGTGTAGGGGGAAATCATCGTTTTGAACATACATTTGAAACTTCTTATACCGGAAATCAAACAGTATATATTTATGCTATTAACAGCGAGAGTGGAAATAATCCTCTTATTGGACAAGGAACAGTAAATCTTACTGCTCCAATTACAGCTTCAATCACAGATTATGGGGTAGGAGGAAATCGAGGAAGCGTTTCTGATACAAATGCGGTGCTATATGCAACTGTTTCAACAAATGCCAGATCTGGTATTAATGAAATAGGTGTGCGGGTTGGAACAGAAGCCAATAATTGGAATGTTGGAAAAATTGAAAATCAAGCTTTGTCTTCTGCAGGTTATACGCAATTAAATAATAATGGATATTTTGAAATGTGGTTTGATTGTAATGCAGAATTAAATACACATCCTGTACTATCTCCGGGGAAAACATATTACTATCAGTTTTATGTAAAAATCAATGGACGCGAAACTGCCGGTGAAGTTAAAACCTTTAAAACAACAGGTGAAAAATTACTAACAGGAATTTCATTAAATAAAAGCAATATGACTTTAAACAAAGGAAATTCAGAAACTTTAGCTGTCAGTTATAAGCCAGCAGATACAACAGACAGTAAAGAAACTCTATGGTCGTGTAGTGATTATTCTGTTGCCTCAGTTGAAAATGGTGTTGTAACTGCCGTGGGAAAAGGAAATGCAATTATAACTGCCCGGTGTGGAAGATATACAGATACATGTAGAGTAACCGTTGTGGATCCATCTTCATTACCGAGTAGAGAACCGGTATCGAGTGCGACGCCAACTACAAGTGCAACACCATCTTCGAGTGCGACGCCAACTACAAGTGCAACACCATCTTCGAGTGCGACACCAACTGTAAGTGCAACATCAACTCCGAGTGTAACACCAACTACAAGTGCGACGCCAACTACAAGCGCAACACCAACTACAAGTGCAGAAGCAACTCCGAGTGTAACACCAACTACAAGTGCAACACCATCTTCGAGTGCGACGCCAACTACAAG
>CAYWHY010000065.1:0-7987 GCA_964458255.1 uncultured Lachnospiraceae bacterium
GTCCGTCATACAGTCTCTGAATGGTATCATACATATAAAGACCATCCTGGGCTTTGGTTGTTGATTTAATATTCCAAATAATCAGTTTTTTACCAAGAGATTTTGCCACAGCTTCAGCAAGCATGGTTTTTCCTGTTCCCGGTTCTCCTTTGATCAGTAAAGGTTTTTCTAAGGCCATTGCCACATTGACACTGGCCATCAGCTGCTGTGAAGCCACATACTCTTTGGTACTGCCAAACTGCTGCATACAATCATCCTCCTGTTCTTATCTTTTATTTTTATTCCATATTCTCAACTTTTTTGCCACGCAACATCAACTCTGAAACAGCTTCTAAGGCAGGAGTCCCTTCAAAAAGAATTTTATTAACCTGTTCAATGATAGGCATGCTTACATGGTATTTCTTTGACAGTGCGTAGCCCGCTTTGGCAGAATAAACACCCTCAACTACCATTTTAACTTCTTTCATGGCTTCTTCCATGGTTGCACCTTTACCGATTAAAATACCCGCTCTTCTGTTTCTGGAATGCATGGATGCGCAGGTCACAATCAAATCGCCAATTCCCGTAAGCCCGTAAAAAGTTTCCAGGCGACATCCCATACAGACACCAAGTCTTGCTATTTCGGCAATCCCTCTGGTAATCAGTGCTGCTTTCGTATTATCACCATACCCAAGTCCGTCTGCAATTCCCGCAGCAAGTGCTACTACATTTTTAAGTGCTGCACCAAGCTCAATCCCAAGAACATCAGAACCTGTATACACGCGAAACACTTCATTCATAAATAAAGTCTGTAAATATTCTGCTGTTTCTTTTTTTTCAGAACCTACAACGATGGTGGTAGGCAGCCCCCTTCCTACTTCTTCTGCATGAGACGGTCCGGAAAGTACCGCCACATCTGCCTGTGGAATTTCTTCTTTTATAATTTCAGAAAGAGTCATAAGTGTACTTTCTTCAATACCTTTAGCCACATTGACAATTTTCTGTCCTTCTTTTACAAAAGGAGACATTTTTGCTGATGTACTTCTTGTAAAAGGAGACGGCACTGCCAGCACTAATACGTCCTTACCTTCTATCGTTTCCTGTAAGTCTGTGGTAAAAATCATGTCCTCAGGCAATTTTACACCGGGTAACTTTTCTTTATGCTCATGCTCTGTTTTTAACATAATAATTTCTTCTTCCAGAACAGACCAGACTGTTACATGATTTCCATTTTTATGAAGAAGCAGGGCAAGCGCTGTTCCCCAGCTTCCCGCTCCGATAACACTTACTTCTGCCATAACTCTAATCCCTTTCTGCTATGTATTAATCTACTTTATTTTTTTTGTAAAGGTATGTCTTTCGCTCATTTCCTGTTATTAGTCGTTTAATGTTTTCCTTGTGTTTATAATACGCCATAATGGTCAAAAATGCAGTAACAATGTACATTTCAACCAGAACAGATCTGCTTGCCCCAAATACTCCCAGTTCTCCGCAAACTACCATTTCAATCATTAAGCCTGCATATACAAGAAGTGAGCCAAGAGAAACATAGTGGGTAAGAAAAAAGGCGACAAGAAACAGAATGGCACCTACAGGAATAAATACTGGATGAAAAGCTGCAATCATACCTGCCGTTGCCGCAATTCCTTTTCCTCCCTTAAACTTAAGATAAAAAGGGAAATTATGTCCCAAAACAGCACCGGCAGCAGCATATAATTTTAAAAGATAAATTTCATCCGGATGTGATTCTGCAAAAAAAAGACAACTGACTATAATTGCAAAAACACATTTAAGAACGTCACCCAAAAAAACAATCAACCCCGCTTTTTTCCCGAGTAAACGCAGTGCATTGGTAGTACCGGCATTTCCGCTTCCGTGCTCTCTGATATCAATACCATGCATCTTGCCATATATAAATGCTGTCTGAAATAACCCAAACATATAACCTATTATCAAGCAAACAACACGTTCCACTTTATTTACTATCCTTTCTTTCTCTTATGATAAACTTCATCGGTGTCCCCTTAAAGCCAAAAGCCTCTCTGATTTTGTTTTCGATGTATCTTGTATAAGAAAAATGCATCAATTCTTTATCATTTACAAAAATAACAAAGGTAGGCGGTTTAACACCGGCCTGTGTGATATAGTAAAGGCGAAGCCGCTTCCCTTTGTCCGACGGCGGCTGCTGAAGTGCTACTGCTTCTGCCATGATTTCATTCAGGACACCTGTTGCGACACGCATGGCATGATTTTCGGCCACCATATCAATCAGGTCATAAAGCTTATTTAGTCGCTGTCCTGTAGCAGCGGAAATAAAAGTAATCTCCGCATAAGGCATATAGGAAAGAATTTCCCTTATTTTAGCTGTATACTTATTTACAGTCTTATTATCCTTTTCAACGGCATCCCATTTATTTACGGCAATAATAACCGCTTTTCCTCTGTCATGGGCAATGCCTGCAATTTTGGCATCCTGTTCTGTCACACCTTCTACCGCATCAATTACCAGTACAACAATATCGGCACGTTCTACTGCACTGACAGTACGCACAATCATAAACCGTTCTAATTCTTCCTTAATCTTATTTTTACGACGAAGTCCTGCCGTATCAATAAAAATATATTCCTTTCCATCATGATGAACAGGGGTATCCACCGCATCTCTCGTAGTGCCGGCAATATCTGATACAATCAGTCTGTTTTCACCAATCATCTTATTAATAAGGGAAGATTTTCCGACGTTAGGCTTTCCTACAATGGCAACGCGAATACGCTCATCTTCCTCTTCCTCTAAGCTTTCTTCTCCGAAATGGCCGATTACCTCATCGAGCATATCCCCAATACCAAGCCGGTTCGCAGCAGAAACGGGGTGCGGATCCCCGATTCCCAGATTATAAAACTCATAAACATCCGGCATATATTTTTCGAAATTATCTACCTTATTTACAACAAGAACAACCGGCTTATGGGAACGTCTTAACATATCTGCTACTTTTGCATCTGAATCCTGCAAGCCCTGACGCACATCCACCATAAACATAATAACATCTGCCGTGTTAATTGCAATTTCAGCCTGTTCTCTCATTTGGGATAAAATTACATCCCTGCTGTCCGGTTCAATACCGCCTGTATCAATCAGGGTAAAGGAGTGATTCAGCCAGCTTACATCAGCATAAATTCTGTCTCTTGTAATACCCGGTGTATCTTTTACAATCGAAATTCTCTCTCCTGCCAATGCATTGAACAAGGTAGATTTTCCTACGTTAGGACGACCAACAACTGCTACAATGGGCTTCCCTCTTCTTTTACTCATACATTAATCCTCTCTAAGAACTGTGTTCACAAAATCATATCCGCTTGATTTTACAATATCTGTTCGCACTTGTAAAGCTTTTTCCATTTCAGAAACAGTCATATCATCGAGAAAAACCTGTTCACCGCTTCGAAGAACATTCTGTGGTAGAAGAAGCACATCTCCAAGCTCTTTATCTTTTAACTGTGCAACAATATCCTGTCCTGTCAAAAGTCCGGAAACTGTTATCATTTCCCCAAAGAAATCATTTCGTATTTCATAGACATTAAGTGTAAGCTGAGGAAACAGTTTCATCATTTCATCTGCCATTTTCTTAATAAAACGATATGCCAGCTTCCCGGTTGCCAACGATATGATTCTCTGCTTTACATTTGGAAGTTTTTTCTTTTTAATTTCATCCATTGCACACTTAAATTCTTCCATTAACAGCCTAAGCATACCCACACCATTTTCCAGTTGCAGATATCCGTCATAGTTTTCTTCTGCCGGGAGTTCCTCTTCTGCAAGAATATACCATTCATCACTTGCATGAATAAAATGCGTTCCGAATTTTTCATATACTTCCTTTTGAAATCCATGAATAATTTTAAGTACTTCTTTTGCATCTTCCCTGTTAAATGGTTCTAACGGATATAAGCCTTCTCTGTATTTTGAAAGTCCCACCGGCACTACCGAAACACTCTCAAGGTTCGGTAAATATTTCATCATTTCCCTGATACTGAATTTCAATTCTTCTCTGTCATTTACTCCCTTACACAGAACAATCTGTCCATTCATGGTTATTCCTGCGTCATAGAGTCTGTCCACTTTTTTTAAAGCTTCTCCAGCAAAACGGTTATTTAACATTTTACACCTAAGATCCGGATTCATTGTCTGAAAAGAAATATTAATCGGCGACAAATGATAACGGATAATTCTTTCAATATCATGGTCTGACATATTAGTAAGCGTTACATAATTTCCCTGTAAAAAAGATAACCTTGAGTCATCATCCTTAAAATATAATGTTTCACGCATGCCCTTCGGCATCTGATCAATAAAGCAGAAAATACATTTATTATGACAGGAACGATATTCATCCATAAGCCCGTTGTTAAAAACAATTCCAAGGTCTTCATCCTCATCCTTGTCAACCTCTAAAAGCCATGGTTCTCCATCCGCTTTCTCTATCAATATCTCTATATAAGTATCTTCCACATAATATTGATAATCAAATATATCTTCTATTTCATGTCCGTTAACAGCAATAAGACGGTCACCTGCTTCAATTTCAAGTTCTCCGGCTATACTATCCGGCAATACTTCTTTAATTAAGTGTCCTTTTTGTTTCATTGTTATTCCTTTCCCTCTGATATACTATTGTACAAGAAATTCCTTGACGTGTCACTAGCATAATGATATAAATTATATGGAAGTTTATCTGAAAACTACTATTACATTTGGAGGTTACCATGCCTAATTTACATGAGTTGGATGTAGCCCTTCCGGTTGCACCGTTAAAGTTAATTGTCTTAGATTCAGCCACGAAACTTGGCAATAGTGTCAATAATCACCTCATTACTTTCAGAAGAGATATCAAAAATTTTGCAAAGAATGAACCTGCTTTTGAAGGATACGTATCCGACAATTATATTGTTGATACTTCCTGTCCCCGTTTCGGTTCAGGAGAAGCAAAGGGGATTATCGGCGAATCTGTCAGAGGTAAAGATTTGTTTATTCTTTTAGATGTATGCAATCACAGCATTACCTATAAAATGAACGGCTATACTAATCACAAATCTCCCGATGACCATTATCAGGATTTGAAAAGAATTATTGCAGCCGTTAACGGAAAAGCACACAGAATCAACGTTATCATGCCCTTTCTTTATGAAGGCAGACAACACAAAAGAACAGGACGTGAATCCTTAGACTGTGCTTATGCAGTTACTGAATTAAGAGATATGGGCGTACATAATTTTATTACTTTTGATGCCCATGACCCAAGAGTTATGAATGCGGCTCCTCTTTGTGGTTTTGACAATTTTCTGCCTCCTTATCAGTTTGTCCGTGCCCTTCTTCATACAGAGGAACATCTTTTGATAGATAAAGACCATTTGGTTGTAATCAGTCCGGATGAAGGAGCTTTAGACCGCGCTGTTTATTTTGCAAATGTACTCGGTGTTGATACCGGTATGTTTTACAAACGCCGTGACTACTCTACCATCATAGACGGCAAGAATCCCATTGTTGCCCATGAATTCCTAGGTGACAATATTGACGGCAAGGATGTTATCATTATTGACGACATGATTTCATCCGGGGGAAGCATGATTGATACGGCAAAGCAGTTAAAAGCCATGAATGCAAAACGTATCTATATCTGTTGCACTTTCGGACTTTTTACGGAAGGTTTGTCTAAATTTGATGAAGCTTATGAAAAATGCTACTTTGATAAGGTTATTACCACAAATCTTACTTATCAGATTCCGGAATTATTGGAAAGACCTTATTATGTAGAAGCTGACATGAGTAAATTCTTAGCTTCCATCATTGACTTCATGAACCATGACTCTTCTATGTCAAATGTTTATACACCTACTGAGAAGATTCATGAAATTTTAGCAAAATATAATCAACGGGAAACAGATGTTATGCCCGATGAACCGGCATAACATTGATTACAAAGGGCTTTGATTATCACAATCAAAGCCCTTTGTAATATCTTTTTTATTTATCTTCTAACAGTGGAAATGTCAAAATTACTTTAAATAAATCTCCGTCTACAAGAATTTCAAATTTACCTTTCTGTACTTCTGTCAGGTTCTTTGCTATTGATAATCCAAGTCCGCTACCTTCCGTGGTTCTGGACTCATCACCTCTGATAAAACGCTCTGTTAATTCATCAGCATTTACTTTAATCGGGTTTGCAGAAATGTTACGAATAGAAAGCACAATCTGTTTGTTACTTTTTTCTGTGTCCATCTCCTGCAAATCAATGTATACTCTGGTGCCTTCAAGCGCATATTTGAAAACATTGTTAAACAGATTTTCAATTACTCTCCAAATTCTTCTGCTGTCTGCCTCAACATAAACACTGTTCTTTGCTGTTCGAAGCACCGGTGTCAGTGATTTTTCTTCAAATTTTTCTGAAAATTCACCAATTGTCTGGTTCAGCAATTCTACCAAATTAATCTTTTCCCATTGTAAAATAATATTTCCGGAAGAAATCTTGGAAGCTTCCACCAAATCATCCGTCAGCTGCTTTAATCTCTGTGACTTTACATCCAGAATTTCAATATATTCTTTTACTTTCGGATTATCAATATTTTCACGCTTAATTAAATCCACATAATTAATGATGGATGTTAAAGGCGTTTTAATATCATGAGAAACATTAGTAATAAGGTCTGCCTTCATTCTCTCATCCTTCATACTGGTTGCTACTGCATTTCGAATACCTTCACCAATACTGTTTACCGCATCCGCTAATACCAGATTATCACCGTGAAGTCCTGTCTTATCAATCTGATGTTCCATATCACCGTCATTAATCTTTTTGATACCTTTTAATATACTTTGCCTTTGCTTTGCAATATTATAAAGAACAGCTCCTACCACTGCATCCACCGCTAACGCAAGCAATATACCGACAGGTTCCTTAATAAGTAGTATCAATCCCAAATTAATCAGCGCAAATGCTGCAAACGGAACCCAAACCCTGAGAATCACTGTCGAATTGTCATACATGTACAGCATTCTTTCCTTTATCCAGCAAATTAAACGTTTCAAGAGACTGTTTTTCCACAAAATTCCCGCTTTTATTCTTCTTACAAGACTATAATAAAAGAAAGAAAAAAATAAACTTACAAGGAGTGCCGCCACACCTATCAATATCAGAGAGACTGCACTATCAAGTATTGACTGGATTTGCACTCTTCCCATTAATTCTTCTGCCGCTCCCCCAAGGCACCCGACAAGAACCAACGCCAATGCAAACATGATTTCCGTAGGAATTGTGTCTTCACGTTTTAATCTGAAAACCACTTCTCCTGTATCTTTTCTCTTCACTTTACCTTCTTTTAATGTAAGAACTACCAACAGAAATAAATATATTACCATCGCAAAGATTGCACTGCACAAATACTGTCCAAAATGCGGTGAATACTGATTATAGCCTGCTCTTGCCTGCGTAAAAGCATCTGCAACATCATAGGTTTTTGCAACGCCTATCAGAATCTGTGTATCTGCCGGATAAGCATATTCATATCCCTTTAAGACATAACGAAGAGTAGATTCTTCAATCAGTGTATTTGTCTCATAAACCATATTCTCCGGGTCATACACAATATACTTATCACATTTTTCTTTCAGAGCATCCTTAAGTACACTGAATTTATCGGATTTGATCTCCTGATTGCTGTAAATCTGTTTCTCATTACCAATTGACTTTATAATGTAATAAACAATATTGGAATTGTCTTCATCATAATACTCATTATATTTCAAATATTCATCATAATTAATCTTTAAGTCATGAGCGGCTACTTCAACATTGTTACAAAGCTCATAATATTCTTCCCAGGAAGAGACATGATTTTCAATATTTTTTCCTTTTATGGTTTTATAACGGTTATTTAAAACCTCGGCAAGAACATCTTCCCTTAATGCTTCGCCGTCTTCTGCTATTACATTTCCAGAAACATCAATTACCGT
>CAYWHY010000066.1:0-7713 GCA_964458255.1 uncultured Lachnospiraceae bacterium
ATAAAATGTATAAGGAACACTCTGAAAGCGAATTATGGGGCATTGTGGAGCGTTATACAGCGGATAGGGAAAACCATATTATCAAAGACTATTTTTTACATAATAAGTCAATGCGGGAGATTGCAAAAGAGCAGAACATAACAGTATCAAGAATATGTAAGCTAAAAGAAAATGGATTACGCAGATTAAGACGTGGGAAAGCAAAACGTGAATTATATGGGAAATTTGAAATTGTGGAATGTGGCATATACAGAAACAGTATGAATAAATATAAAGAGCATAATTTTACGTCTACAGTTGAGTATATCGCATTACGCAGGGCAGAGATACAAGAACTCTGGAATTTTTACTCGGATTTCGGTTCTTATACGGAACGACATCTATAAATGTGGCATAATCCTTAAATGCAAATCAACTCACAGACAAGTGTTATATGGGCACTCTTTTGGGGATTGATTGCATTGCTTTACATGGAAATGTGGGTGTAGTGATTGGTGGTTAAATTTAACGCATAAAAGGAGATAAGGCGTGGAACGTGATATTGATTTGAAGGAAATATCTGACGGTAAACTTTATACATCTAATGATATGGTAAAAATAGGATGCAATGACTGTGCGGGCTGCTCTGAATGTTGCAGGGTGGTGGAAGATACCATTATTTTAGACCCATATGATATTTATCAGCTGCAATGTGGAACAAAAACGGATTTTGCGACGCTGATGGAGAACAGCATAGAACTTCAAGTGGTGGAAGGTATCATTCAGCCTAATTTGAAAATGAGACCCGGTAAGGAAGGGTGCACCTTTTTAAATGAAGAAGGAAGATGCGGTATTCATGGCTATCGTCCCGGGTTTTGCAGAATGTTTCCCATGGGAAGAATTTATGAGGGAAATGATTTTAAATATTTTTTACAGGTACATGAATGCGGATATCCGGATAAGACTAAGGTTAAGCTGAAAAAGTGGATAGGAATTCCGCAACTTTCTAAATATGAGCAATTTGTCAGAGACTGGCATGCACTTTTCAAGGAAGTAAAGGAAATTATAAAAGAAACAGAAAATGACACTATTGTCAAGAACCTGAATATGTATTTGTTGGGGCAGTTTTACAGCAAGCCTTACAGTTTGGGAGAAATGCAGGGTTTTTACCCACAGTTCTATGAGAGGCTTGAGGAGAGTAAGGCAATCCTCGGAGCATATTGCTAACGGCGGAAAACATAGGAAATTTATGCCATGCAAAGATTTGTGAACAGGGACAAAACTAAGTAAATTGTTTTTTTGCTCTAATGCCTGTGGCTACGTTTGCAACTACTTTTTTCCTTGCATTTTGTAAAGATTAGGAGTAAAATAGCAAAGGATGTGCCTTGCGTACATAATTAACTAATAAGATTATCGCCGGATAATGTGAAATAGTCTGACGAAATACACACAGAAATGAGGGTATGAAATGAAAAACATTCAGAACAAGTGGATTCGCGCTGCCATTCCGGCATTGCTTCTCCATTGCAGTATCGGTACAGTTTATTGCTGGTCCATTTTCAGTCAGGAAATTGCTGATTACATCGGATTTTCCAAGAGTGCTACCGAATGGGCATTCAGCTTTGCAATCTTTTTCCTTGGTATGTCAGCTGCATTCCTTGGGAATATCGTAGAAAAGGATATTCATAAATCCTCTCTGATTGCAACGATTTGTTTCGCGGTAGGTATGGCAGGTACGGGTGTCTTTATTTATTACGGCGGACAGCATCAGGGAAGTGTTTTGGCTCTGATTGGTATTTATATTTGTTATGGTTTTATTATGGGTATCGGTTTAGGTACAGGATATCTTTCTCCCGTAAAAACATTGATGCTTTGGTTCGCAGACAGAAAAGGTCTTGCGACAGGTCTGGCAGTGGCAGGATTTGGTGCAGCAAAGGCTATTGCAAGCCCTATCATGCAGGCATTGCTTGATAACCTTGGCGAAGGTGGCATCTATAAGATGTTCTGGATTCTCGCTGCAGTATATTTTGTAATGATGTTCGTAGGACATTTACTTCTTCAGAAGCCTGCAGGATGGCACGAACCTCAGACTAAAGAAAAGGGACAGGGCATGATAGCTGTTATTAAGTCTAAACCCGTTGCTACTTATATCGGTATCTGGATTATGTTCTACCTTAACATTACCTGTGGTCTTGCACTGATTTCTCAGGAAAAAGCAATTGTTAAATGTATCGGACTTGCAGGCTCCGTTGGCATTATTTCTACTGTATCTGCTATTTTCAATGCAGGCGGACGTCTTGGCTTCTCCGCATGGGCTGATAGCATGAAAGACAGAAATACGATTTACAAAATAATCTTTGCTTTGTCCATTATATTTACAGGTGCCGTAATTCTTACAAGCGGAATTACAAATGGCAGTGGAAATATCGTTTTAACTGTTTTGGTACTTGCTTTGATTTTTGTTGTAAATGCAGGTTACGGTGGTGGTTTCTCCAATGTACCCACATTACTTTCCGATCATTACGGAATGGGTAATATCAGTGCGATTCACGGTTTGACATTGTCTGCATGGGGTATTGCCGGTCTTACAGGAAACCAGATGGCTACATGGATTGTAAATCACTTCGGTACTTTTGTTGATGACGGACATGGAAATATGATTAATCCTGTCGGATATCAGACAGTACTTTATGTAACAGTAGTGTTATATATTATCTCACTGTTAATCAGTATCTTTATGGTACGTTCCACAAAGGAAGAAAAAGAAGCATAATTTAAGATGTACATAGAAAGAACCTATCCGAATGGATGGGTTCTTTTTTGATTCCATGAAATTTAGTTTTTGTTTAAGATATCTTCGATGTAAGTTCGCACGTCATCTTTGGGCATATCAAGTGCAACAGAAAATTCTCCGTACAGATAATCTTCAGCCTGCTTAAAGTACCGGCTGTCTACGGCAGTGACTTTATTGCCTTTCAGAATTCGCATTTCTTTACGAAGGTAAATGGTTTTAATCAGTTTAATCCAGCTTTCACAACTGTTCTGATGGATATATTCTTTGTAGGTTCTTTCTAATGTTTTTTCATCGGCAAGAGGAATTAATGGAATATCAGGAATGGACTGAATCATAACAAGAGCTTCGTCTTTAGAAACAGCCTTACGCATGGTGTTATCTGCAGTGTCTACAGGAACGTAAACAGTGCTGCCCGATGCAAAAACAGGCTTCAAAAGATAATATTTCCGGGTTTTATCCACGCCGTTGATATTTAATGTGGTAACATCCTGTACCATACAAATTCCGTTGTTCCCGTTAATTACATAATCACCAATTGCAAACATATGATACCTCCCTCTAATATATTAATATTTTAACAAAATAAAAATGAAAATGTCAGCGAGAATTGCGGAAAATAAAAAAATCGGCATTTTTACCACGGTTATAGACTTTTGATTTGTGCAATAATGCGTGAAGGAATAGGAAAAAAAGAAAAAATATGATAAAATATTATGGACATAATTTATGAAAGAAAGAGAAGAACGATAGTGGTTTTAGGAATATTAGCGCATGTGGATGCAGGAAAAACAACTTTATCGGAGGCACTGCTTTATTTAAGCGGAAATATCCGTAAGATGGGAAGAGTAGATAATCAGGATGCCTTTTTGGATACTTACGAATTAGAGCGGAAAAGAGGGATTACGATTTTTTCCAAGCAGGCAATATTTCAGTATGAGGGACGCCGGATTACGCTGTTAGATACGCCGGGGCATGTGGATTTTTCGGCAGAGATGGAGAGAACTTTGCAGGTACTTGATGCAGCTGTGTTGGTGGTGAGTGCTTCTGACGGTGTGCAGGGACATACCCGAACTTTGTGGAGATTGTTAAAGAGGTATCAGGTGCCTGCGTTTTTGTTTATAAACAAAATGGATCAGCCGGATACGGATAAGGAAGCTTTGCTTGCGGAACTTATGGAGCAGCTGGATAGCGGGTGTGTTGATTTTGGTGAGGAAGACAAAAATATTTTTTCTGAAAATCTGGCCATGTGCGATGAAAGAATGTTAAACCAATTCCTTGAAGAAGGGCAGATTGATAAGGAAGCCGTTCAAAAGGCCATAAACGAAAGAAAAGTTTTCCCCTGTTTCTTTGGCTCTGCGCTAAAGCTCTGGGGCGTGGAAAAATTGCTTCAGGGAATTGTAGCTTATACCAGGTTTCCCGTGTATCCGGATGATTTTGGAGCCAGAGTCTTTAAAATAACAAGGGACAGTCAGGGCAACCGTTTAACACATATGAAGATTACGGGTGGCGTTTTGCCGGCTAAAGCGGTAATCGCAGAGGAGAAGGTTAATCAGATTCGTATTTATTCCGGAGAAAAATTCGAGGTTGTCACAGAAGCGGCTGCCGGAGAAATCTGTGCCGTAACAGGTCTTGCAAAATCGTATTCAGGACAGGGACTCGGCAGGGAAAAGGCATTACTTATGCCGAGCTTAGAGCCGGTTTTGAACTATTGTATTCAATTGCCGGAAGGATTGGATGCAGCAGTTATGCTGCCTAAATTACGGATGTTGGAAGAAGAAGATCCGATGCTCCGGATTGAATTTTCACAGGAACTGCAGGAAATTCATGCCAAGGTTATGGGAGAGGTACAGATTGAAGTGCTTCAAAGCATGATTGCGGAGCGTTTTGGAGTTGAGGTTTCCTTTGATGCAGGAAGTATTGTGTATAAAGAGACGATAGCAGGAAAAGTGGAGGGTGTGGGTCATTTTGAGCCTTTACGGCATTATGCGGAGGTACATCTTTTGATGGAACCGGGAATAGCAGGAAGCGGACTTACCTTTGCGGCTGATTGCAGTGAGGATATTTTAAGCCGTAACTGGCAGAGACTTATTTTGACTCATTTGGAGGAATGCGAGCACAGAGGTGTGCTGACAGGTTCCGTCATTACAGATATGAAAATTACGTTAAAGACGGGACGGGCTCATTTAAAGCATACAGAAGGCGGTGATTTCAGACAGGCAACTTATCGTGCGGTCAGACAGGGACTTATGGAAGCACAGTCAGTATTACTGGAGCCGGTTTACGAGTTCAGATTGGAAATACCGGAGGAATCTATTGGACGTGCCATGACGGACATTGAAAAAATGCATGGGACTTTTTCTTTGGAACAGAGAACAGGGAAAATGGCTTTGCTTACGGGGACAGCACCGGTTGTTACCATGCGGGAATATCAGAAGGAAGTGACAGCCTATACCAAAGGACAGGGAAAGCTTTCCGGTGTGTTAAAAGGATATGCACCTTGCCACAATACGGAAGAGGTTCTGGCAGAGATTGGATATGACCCTGAAAGTGACCTTGCCAATCCGACAGGTTCCGTATTTTGTGCCCACGGGGCAGGATTTGTGGTGCCATGGTATCGTGTGAAGGAATATATGCATTTGGAAAGCTGTTTGAACGAAAAGCCTGATAGTGATTTCGCAAAAATGAATGACGCTGCAGCTTTGGATGTACTTCAAAAAGCCGGTGTTAACATGGAAAAAGGCGGTGAGGACAGGGAAGAAAGATGGATTGGAACGGATGAGATTGATGCTATTTTAAGCCGGAGTACCCATGCTAACAGTAGAAAAGAGGGAAATAAGAAGAAGGAAGGCTGGCAGCGGGGAAAAAGGAGAGATGATTATCTGTCAGGTAACGGTTCATCTTCTGTAACCAGAGTTTATAAAGGTCAGGAGAAAAAAGAAGCATATCTTTTGGTGGATGGTTATAACGTTATTTTTGCATGGGAAGATTTGAACGAACTGGCCCGGCATAATTTGGATAGTGCCAGAGGAAAACTTCTTGATATGCTTTGTAACTATCAGGGCATGAAAAAATGTGAACTGATAGCAGTGTTTGATGCCTATCGTGTGCAGGGGCATCCGACAGAAGTGCTTGACTATCACAATATTCATGTTGTGTATACCAAGGAGGCAGAGACGGCTGACCGGTATATTGAAAAATTTGCTCATGAGAACGGCAAAAAGTACGATGTGACAGTGGCAACTTCCGACGGACTGGAACAGATTATCATAAGAGGGCAGGGATGTAAGCTCCTTTCCGCAAGAGATTTACAGGAAGAGATTCGGCTTATGAACGAGAAAATGAGGGAAGATATCCTGGATAAGCAGGTGTCTGAGAAACGCTATCTTTTGGATGAGGTTTCAGGGGGAGTAGAAGAGATTCTTAAGCAGATGGAAAAAGAATAATAAAAATAAAAAAATATATTGACAGAACAATATTATATGCCGTATAGTATGTACATGGGCTACAATACTATATGGCATATAATATTATAAAAATATAAGTATGGTAATAATTGTGTAAAGAAAGGAGAAGATAGAATGGTTTTTAATACAGGAGCAGCATTACTTGATGCCATTGTACTGGCAGTAGTATCCAGAGAGCCGGAAGGAACTTATGGATACAAGATTACGCAGGATGTCAGGCAGGCAATAGAAGTGTCGGAATCTACATTGTATCCGGTGCTGAGACGTCTTCAAAAGGATGAATGTCTGGAAGTGTACGATAAAGAGTGTGCGGGCAGAAACAGGAGATATTATAAAGCAACGGAAAAAGGAAGAATTCAGCTTAATTTGTATGAAGGAGAATGGCGAAGATATTCAGCCAAAATAAACAGTATATTCGAGGGAGGAATGGAAAAATGAGTAGATGGGAATTTATGAGGCAGTTGGAAGAGCTGCTTTACGATATAGCCCCTGCAGAACGGGAAGAGGCTCTTCAATATTACAATGATTATTTTAACGATGCCGGAGCTGAAAATGAACAGGAGGTTATCGCTGCACTCGGCACACCGGAGCAGGTTGCGGAAATTGTAAAAGACGGTTTGAACGGCGTAAGTCAGGGTGAATTTACAGAGCAGGGATTTAAGAGCGGGACAACGTTACAAAATGAAGTGATAAAGAGTGTCGTACAGGAAAGTGACTCGGGTAGTCAAAAACAAAACGGATTTGTCAATGGACAGAAGGAAACAAGAAACAGTTTTGGAAGTGAAAGGAAAGATAATGATGAAGGTGTGGACGCAGATAAGAAAAAGTCGGGATTGCCGACATGGGCAATCGTACTGATTGTCAGCGCCTGTATTATTTTCTCTCCGGTAATTATCGGTGTTTTGGTAGCGGTGCTGGGAGCGTTGCTTGGCTTAATCTGCTCGGTGCTGGGACTGATTCTCGGAATTGGGTGTGCAATGCTGGTTCTTTACATTGCGGCAATTATGCTTATAGTAGTGGGAATGGGAAGTGTTTTCGCAAGCCCGTTAATCGGTGCAGGTCTGATTGGTGCGGCACTGATTTGTGCGGCTGTCGGCATTTTGCTTATGATTCTTTTGGTATTTCTTGTGGGTAAATGCATTCCTTTTATTTGTAAGGGAGTATCCAATCTCTGGAAAAAAATTTTTAATAAAAAGAGAGGTGCACAGGCATGAAAAAATTTGTAAAAGTAAGTTTGATTTTAGCAGGCAGTTTTTTTGCAGTAGGGATACTGCTTTGCCTGATCAGTACCATGATTGGCGGTCGCAAGCTTATGCACTTTATTGTTGAAAATGAAGAGCTGGTAAATAAAATAGAGACATTTGTAGGTTCTTTTCATGGCGTGGCAGGTAGTGATTGGGCGTTGACATTTGATGGGGATAAGGTGCTTGTGGAAGATGTGGATTTGGGAGAACATTTCTTTGAGGATACATTCCA
>CAYWHY010000067.1:0-7639 GCA_964458255.1 uncultured Lachnospiraceae bacterium
TAGAGAAAATTTCCCCGTTATCCTCCATGTAAGGCAGCATAAGATTCGCTAAAAGGAAATGTCCCAGATGGTTTGTCTGGAATACAATATCCATCCCATCTTCTGTAATTCCTTCATGCATTCCACTGATTCCGGCATTCAAAAGCAGTGCATAGACTTTACCATAAACTTCTTCATTATAATTCTCTGCAAACTGTCGCACAGAATTGAGAGACGCTGTATCAAGCAACATACCCGTCACATGTTCATTGCCTGTAGCAATCATGATTTCCTTTGCAGCCACATTCGCCTTGTCCATATTGCGACAAGCCAAAATCAAGGCATATTCTTTATTTTTTGCAATTTTCTTTGCGGTTTCAAATCCAAGTCCTGAATTTGCACCTGTAATAATAACTGTACGCATTACAATTCCTTCCTTCATTTACAATCATGTTCTGTATCCTATTTCATTTCTACATTTTCAACTTTAATTCTAAACATAAGAAAATGTTCCGCTTCCGCCGATTCATGATGTTTTTGTAAAATTGGATTTTCCGCATACATTTTCTGTTTCAACGCCGCATCATCACATTCTGTTGCAGTTCCTGTTATTCTGATCCATTCTCTGGAAGCCTGCTTCTTAGCGATAATCTGAATATGACCGTTTGCCCGCAATTGTTTGTGAGCTTGATTAAAATCATTGGTGGATATATATAAATCTTCTCCGACCTCCATCACTACTCCAAACGGTCTTCCTGCGGGATAATCGCCATTCAATGTCAGCACAAAAAAGCTGCCACACTCCTTTAAAAATTCATACGCTTTACTCATGTTTTTATTCTCCTTCCGTTGTTTTATCAAATAACCAATTATCAAAACTCTGATACAGCTGTTCCACTATCTTAGGACGATCACGTCCTGCCAATTTCGAACTAATTTCGCAACTACCTAAGTTTCATAATATTCTTTGCATTACATGATAGGATTTCCATCGATCCATATTTGTTTGATTTTTGTTGTATCTGTGATATTTTCATCCGGTCTTCCTTCAATGAGTATGAGTACTGCTTTTTTTCCCTCCTCAATGGCACCGATATTTTTTATTGCAAACACCTCAGCGACCTTTCTCGTAGCACCGGCAAGAACTTCGGTTGGTGTCATACCGGCATGTACCAACAGCTCCATCTCGCGATGCATAGATGTACCATATGCTACTGCAGGAGCATAGAAACCCGGATTTGCATCGGTTGCTGCAAGTATTGTCACTCTATTCTCATAAAGCAGCTTCACGGCATTTTCAGCATTCTGGTAATGTTCCGGTTTATAACCATTTCTGCCACTGTTTGCGAAAGTCTCCATCATGACAAGGGCAGGTGCTACAACAATCCCTTTTTCAGCTATCGTTTTAGCAAGATTGTCAGGAAATTCTTCTTTCATCGGAACATGAATTAAAATATCCGCACCACATTCCACTGACAGCTGTACAGCTTTTAACGAAACCGCGTGAACAGCCACCTTAATTCCGTTAGCATGAGCTGTATTACAAATATCTTTAAGAACGCTCTTCATCATTAGGTTTGGTTCCATGAGCAGCACTTTGATATACTCTGCACCGGCATCTATCGCTTTCTTAACATAAGTTTTTCCATTCAAAGTTCCCATCGTCATCCCCAAAGATGAAACAATCGTAAAATGCTTTGCATCTTGAACCAGAGATTCGGATGCTGCCACATCACAGGTCCCGGCAACACCATTTTTCAACATGGTTTCAATCTGTTCCTTGGTATTCATATGCGTATGAGCATCGATAAGTCCCGGCAAAAGGAAATAATTACTGTCAACCTCTTCCGTTTCCACAATTCTCGTAATCATTCCATCCTCAATTATAACAGCGGCATTTTCTACCACCTTCTCCCCATCAAAAAATGGATAATTCAGTATCACCTGCTCTTGCTGATTCATGGAATCATCCTCTTCTTCCACAGATACGAGTTCACTGTATTTCATAACAGTACCATAATGATTGCTCATGACAAGATAATTTGCACGAACAATCACTGTATCGCCAACTTCCACCTTGCTGTAATGGTCATCTGCTGGAAAGATAACAAGCGCATATGTCTGACCGTTAATACTGTCCGAAATTTCAATGGATGGCTTGTTGTGAATATCAGGACCCACTTTCTTGGCAATGCCTGTAACTTCAAAACGCTTATCTGCATATTTAGCAAAAAAACTGTCTGCATCTGTTGTAAACTCATCGTAAAGAGTTTTTACACAAAAGGGGGATTTCTGCTCAAGAACCGGCATCGATGTGGTTTCAATTTGATGAGTTTTAGCTCCGGAAGGATGTTTCGGATAAAATTTAAGTTCTTCGTCTGTATACATATTGTTCACCTCTGCTTCTTCTTTAACGATTATCGTTCCAGCACGGAAACTTTTTCTCTTCCCATAATCCCCCCCCTAAAACCAAAAGATAGATTCCCATGTATTATAACAAAAGATAACATCTTCTTCAACATATCCGTTCATATTAGAAACCACCTTAAGGGGGGCGATAATCGATATATTCCATGAAGTTACAGACGTTGCCACTCCTGCATATTTGTTTGTGGCTGTACTTTCTTGCAGTTGTTATGTTTATGCAGAAATCTGCAGTCTGGTCCACTGCAAAAGTTCAGAATGATTATCTCATAAATGACAAGATTTTTATCAGCATAATCTTATTATTTACTTCTCTATATTGGCTGTCATTTTTTCTTGCCATAAATAAAACCTCCAAACTGAGTAATATTATCTTACATCAGCTTGAAGATTTACACAAACTTTGGGATAGTCCCAAATACAAGGTAAAAGTCAACCCCAGAACAATCCGTGAATCAGACCACATATACTAACGAAGGCAGATATGCCGTATAAAACCTCTCTTCTTTTCGATAATTTTTCTCAACAAGCACTTGTTTTTGTACACGGTTCTACTACTACACTTTTTATCTTTTTTCCGGCTCCGTAACCACATTCAGATAAACCTTTTGAAATAACCTTATACCAATTCCGTGCAGTCAACTGACAGAATGTATCATCTTCAAATTGAATGGTACAGGCATTTTGTTTGTCACACTCCATACAACAGGTTATCTTATACATATTCTTTCTGTTAATTGCTCCTATGTCCTCCAACAGACTCACCAATCTGTATACTGTTGCAACTCCAATGGACGGTTCCATAGCATTCGCCTTATAATACATTTCCTTACAACTTGCACATTCCTGTTCTAAGATAATATCCAACAAAACCTGCCTTTGCTTTGTCATTCGACAGCCTCGTTCGTGCAGTCGCTGAATAACCAACTCTTTTCTTATATCTGTCCGTTCATAATATGTCAAGTCTTCCGCTCGCTTGTGTTCCATATATTCACTTCCTTTGCAAATATATCCTTTCAGTTAGCTTTGACTAACTGTTTTTTAGTATACATTCTCCTTTTGTTTCTGTCAATATTGTCAAAAAAATATGATATTCGTCTGCCTCACAAAAAGTACCAAATGTCGTAATTTTACTTTAGGTAAGTACAGTCATTTGTGTGAGTTATTCTTGCCAAAATCTTTTACATATACTTGTAACTCTGGTTAGTTAATAATATCTTTGGACGGTGCCGGAACTCCTTCCGGAATAAAAATCGCTTCGTACAAGAAGGTATGCCATATTTTGTCACATTATAACGTTCTTACATAGAGAATACCAACGGCTAGCCGCCAGACGTTACGCCATGCAGCATTCGCAATCCGCTTCGTCAACCACTATTTACACAAAAACGAAGTCAGATAAATTGGCAAATATTTTATATCTCCTTCTTTACCGATGTCTTTTTGCGAAAGAATAAAGCTATCTTTGATATGCTTTGAATACTTTTTACCAAATTCTATCAGTGATTCATGCTTTCCGGTTCCGGAAGATTTTACTTCAATCGCAGATACTTTTGCTCCCTGAGATATCAAAAAATCAATTTCATAATAATGTGTGCTCCCTTTCTTTTCCCATGTATGATAATATAATTCCCGCCCGGAAGCGGTGATCATCTGGGCAATTAAATTCTCATACAAATATCCCAAATTAGCAGGCAGCTTATCCGACAAAAGTTTTGCATATAATTCATTTTCCGCAGCAGGTCGGTCAATAAACATTAAAGTAATAAAAAGTCCTGTATCTGCTATATATAATTTGTAGCTGTCCAAGTCCTTTGAAAGAGAGAAACTTACCCTTGGATCCGTAGTGTTGTATGATGACAACACTGTTCTTGAATCAATCAGTTCATATACTAATTTTTCATCCTTCGATGTTTTCCGTTTTCCTACTGCAGTAGATAGACGATATCGCTTTCCGTCTTTTGAAAGTTGAGCTGGAATAGAATGATAAATTGCCGATAAATTTCCTGATGGATCTAATTTCTTAAAATCCTCCTCATACAACTGAATAATTTGACGCTTTACTTGATCAATCATAGAAAAATTGTCACCATTCACATAACTTTCCACTGCCTGTGGCATACCTCCCACTGCCATATAAATTCTTATATCACGCATGAGTTTACGGCTTACCTGTTGTCCAACTCCTTTTTTCATTTCAAAAATTCTATCTAATAAAGCATAGTTATTTCCCGTTGCAAATGAAAACTCCTCATAGTCCATAGGATATACCTGGATTTTCATTTCCTCCGATGGAATCAAAATATCCTTCACATTCTTCCTTATAGATATTAAAGATCCTGTTTCAATATAGTGATACCTGCCATCCTTTACCAGATGCTTGATTGCCTGTCTTGCCTTCGGAAATAACTGGACCCCGTCAAAAATAATAACCGATTCATGTTCATACAAATCAATCCCTCTCAATGCCTGCAAACGTAAAAAGAACATATCCAAATTGTTAATATCTTCAAAGCACGCCATTTCATCATTCGATGCCTTTGAAAAATCAATCAGAATATAGGATTTATACTCGTTCATGGCAAATTGCTCCGCAATCGTGGATTTCCCAACTCGTCTTGCCCCTTCAAGTAAGACAGCATACCTATCTGCATATTTCTCTTTCCACTCCAATAACTGAGCATATGCTTTTCTCTTAAAATACATATTTTCCCTCCCTTTTTACTTATAATGCATTTCTTCAATAATATTATATTAGAAAATGTGCATTTCTTCAATAATATTATATTAGAAAATGTGCATTTCTTCAATATTTTTATATTTTAAAATGTGCGTTTCTTCAATATTACCAGCTGTTTTTTCAAATTGGCTAAAGTTGTATATCTCATCTGATTTTTCTCCTTTTTAATATAAAAAACACACAAGATTACACATATTTTCTATAAATATGCCATACCCTCTCGTTGGGTCATTCACCAGCACATGGGTTACAACACCCACAATTCGCCCATTTGGGATAATCGGCGAGCCCGACAGGCACGTGTCAAGTAGGGAGCAACAATTTTCTAAAAATTTATGTTGTCTATTTTTGTTAATATTCCATTTACCATCTTCTATAACATACTGAAATTCACTCAAATTCTCGTCAAGCATCACATTGATTAAATCCTTAAAATCATTAACCAAATTAACGTGACTGAGTCCTTCTTTCTTAATCCAATACATCTGTCCTTCATCTAAAGAAACGAGTTCTCCCTTATATTGAGTTGCTTTAAAAAGAAAAACGATATATCGACCTTCCTCTATTGGAAACTGCTTTACACCACATAGTTTCGGATCAATAATCGTCAATCCCGTTTCTTCTTTCATTTCTCGAACAACAGCATCTACGATGGATTCATTTGGTTCCACATGCCCCCCTGGCAATGTAAAACCCTGCCAGTCTTTCTTTACTCTATCCTGCAACAAATAGTTTCCATCCTGATGCAGTAAACATAATACGGTAAGTTCTACCTTTTCTGTGCGTGACATTGCTCGTACTTCCAATTTTTATAGAAATCTTCAATTTAAAAAAATTCTCATCTCCCTTACATATTTCCATAAAGCTCTTATCATTTATACATATCCTCCAACGATACCAACCGGACCTTAATATAGGGGTATCTCAACAATAAAACATAAATACAAAAACGCTACTTTTATTTAAAGAAAAGGCAGAAAAAATGTACCTGGGGATAGCTTTCGCGCTAGCGCCTTGGTACAATTTTCGGATTGACATATATCAGATAGTACATTATCATACTTATAAAAACAAACAACCATACCTTGTTTTTACCTGTAATACCTAGCACCGGCAGTTCCTTTCAGATACTTGGCAACTCAGCCGAGCTACCCGTTTCTTTTTTGTAAATCATATCGATGTCATTTCCATTCTGTTTAAATCTCACTGACTTTTGTACCAACATTATAATTTCATTTATCATTAAAAATCAGTAAAATTTTGTCGAAAGACAATTACAGAGGAGGTTGCTCACTATTTATACTCTTATGCAAGCAAAATGTCAAAAAATTGAAACTCAAATTCAAGAGTTGAAGAAGCAACTGGAGAACTTACCATCTGCAAATCTTATTTGTGCCCGTAACGGCAAACACTGTAAATGGTATCAAAGTAAGAACGGTACCACTTCCTATATCCCAAAGGAGAAGCGTCCTCTTGCAGAACAGCTTGCTCTCAAAAAATATTTGACTCTTCTGCTGGAAGATTTATTACATGAAAAGCGTGCAATCCAATCCTATTTAAATCAGCATTCCAATACCTCTAAATCCGAGCAACTTTTGAGTGTCCCTGAATTCCGTTCTTTACTCTCCTCGCATTTCACACCACATTCTCAAGAACTGTCGGACTGGATGACTTCTTCCTATGAGCGCAATCTTCAACATCCCGAGCATTTACTTCACAAAAGCATTTCCGGAAACCTTGTTCGTTCTAAATCCGAATCCATCATTGACATGCTTTTACATATCAATAAAATTCCCTTTCGTTATGAATGCGCCTTGCACTTGGGTGAAACCAAACTTTTTCCGGACTTTACTATTCGCCATCCTAAGACAGGTGACGTGTATTATTGGGAACACTTTGGATTAATGGATAATCCAACCTACTCTCAAAATGCCTATTCCAAATTGCAGCTCTATACTTCTCACGGGATTATCCCCTCTATTCAACTGATTACAACTTACGAAACAAAAGATAATCCTCTTGGCACTGATATTGTTGAAAAAATTATTGCATACTATTTTTTGTATTGACTTAACCTAAAAATGCCTGCGTGGGTATTTTTCATAGAAATCCCTGAAAAATACCCACTGTTTCTCTACTTACCGGGTATTTCAAGCACTTTTTCCTATAATATACCCACAGCCACCATATTTTCTTAGAAAAATGGGCTTTTTTCGTCCTTCCGTGGGTATTTTAAAGGAATTTGGGCAGTATATACCCACAAGTGCTCCCTGTCACGTTCCACTACGCAGAATCCGCGGTGACTTTCGCCCACAGCATTCGCAATCCGCTTCGCTGCTTGAAAGACTCACTTTCATTGAGAAATGCAACTCGATTCCGCTCTGCTTCATCTCGCTGTATGGCTTTCGCCATATAGCAGCCATAAGAAAATGCTGGTATTGTGAGCAAGCTCCCATACCGACATTTCTTACGTCTGCTACATTTCTCAATGCTCCA
>CAYWHY010000068.1:0-7581 GCA_964458255.1 uncultured Lachnospiraceae bacterium
TTTATTCATCTTATTTTGAACTCAATCTTCCATTTCTTTGTTTTACGCTGATATAAGAGGATAAATCCTTGCACAGGTTACATATTTTCAATCCATATATGGTCACGTCCTCTTCTTCATGTGAGTGTACTACCTCTCCCACCAAATCTAAAACATGACCCAAATCTTCAAAATGAATCGTCACTGTATCTCCAGGAGACAGATTATATTCCTTTTTCTGGTCTGTGACGGAAAAACCGCCCATACTTATATCCCGAACGATGGTATCCTTTATTCCTGCCTGTCCACCTATTTTCATTTGTGCTCTTTTAGAAACGCCCACTCTGAAATATTCTCTTCTGTTATGACGTTTTCCTTCACTGTCTGTCTGTAAAATATAATGCTTCTGATAATAGCCTATCTTTACACTATTCCATTTAACAGGCGTACCATCCCCAAGCTGACCGTCAAGTTCAATTGTTACATTATCAAACTTCAAAATCTGTTTTGTATCATAGTCCAATGTAATAAATGCCACATCTTCTTTTAAAATTTTGTTAATCCATGCATTAATCTGAAGACTTTTGCCTTTACTTTTCACAGTAAGTACAACTACACTATCTGCCTGTAATTCCGTTAAATTAATTCCACTCAATGTAACACCCTCATCTCATATTATCATGCTACGCCCCTTTCCATTATTGTAGCGGATATTTTTCGTTCTTTCAAGTCATATTAAAGCCTATGATAACAGATTTTTATTCTTTCACTTCACTTTCATTTTTTTTCGCCTCTGACCACGGCTTAGGTATAAGCCCGTTTACCGGGCTTTCATGGCGACGATGTTTGACATAAAAATAACCCATAATTGAAAAAGTGGCAGCCCCGATAAAATTTACCAGCAAATCGTACATTGTATCATACAATCCGATATCCAGATATCCTCCTACACCCAGTTCCGTTCCGTTCACTATCACGCTTTCGATATCCGTTATTGTAATACTGTTATTTCCCTTTACCGGATCCAAAAGTGTAGAAGATATACTGTGAATAACCGTATCCTTCTGCATATCCAACTGCCAAAAACAATCCATGGCAAATTCAAAAAATTCCCACATTACCCCCACTGTCATGGAAACAGAAAAAGCAACTATCGCCATAAACAGTGGTGATAATTGAAACTGCAGTTTCTTTTGATTGTTCAGTATATCAACAAGAGAAAAACCCAATGCTGCACATATAAATCCATTTATGGTATGCAATACCGTATCCCAATAGGGAAATTTTATGTAGAAAGCACTAATCTCTCCCAAAATTTCCGCAGCAAATATAAATATAAGAATAATAATCTCCAGTGTTGACGGAAATTCCACCTTAAATGCCGCCTGTATCATGCTTGGTACTATCATTAATATTAATGTAAGTACACAGAGAAATGCATTCTGATAATTTCTGTTAAATATCTGCATGACCATTACACAGATAACTAAAAAGCGCAATCCCGTATATACCAGAAAAGTATTCCTGTTTTCCCTAAGCTCTATCATAACGGTTGCCCAAAATTTTTTAAATTTCTCCCTCACAGATATTCCTCCACTTTAGTAAAAAGAAAGTGCCTTGTCGGCACTTTGTTTTATTTCCTTTAAAACTATCTTCATCTGAATGGCACATAATGTCAATTAATTTTCTCTTCTCTCATTATTAAATTTTTATAAATAATCTTTAAGCTCCTTACACAGTTGTTCTTCCACAGATATCAGTTTTCCGCAAATTGCTTTGGACTTGTCGTCAGCATTTTGATATTCGTTAAGATATCTGTTTAGTGTCTTAACCCCCATATTACATCCATCGGTAATAAGATCTGCTACTGTTGCATCACTATCGTCCATGCTCATTTTCATATTTGTTTTCATCCATGACATACCTTTTGCAATGGGGTTCGGCTCCTTCTCTCCCGCGCCCTGTTCATCCAGCAAGAAACAAATCTCATTCTCCAGTTTTTCATGGTGTTTTTTGCTCTCCTGCAATAACTGCTTCATTTTTGAATCACATACATTTTCAAGAACTTCGTCAATGGATGATACCGCCATTTTAGTACCGGCATCACATTCTTTCAGTAACTTCACCGTATCTGTCATTTCCATAAATATTCCCTCCGCTTCCCATTTATTCTTGTCGTTTTTTATTATCTCAAAAAGAAGAAATATTTATACCTTGTAACCTTTCAAACTTAAACTTACATTGAAAATTAATTTTGCCACCGTCAAGACGATATTTTTCATGCAAAGCGGGACCGCAACTGTTCGATCCGATACCGCTTTGACAGGTATCAATGCAGAGCACCGTCTGTCCGCACTCCTGTAATTCAAAATTATGGGCAGCTCTTGTCAACTCTTCCTGCGTATAATGTGAAGCGTTAAAGGACAATGTTGCATCAGAAGACACCGTCATTACAAAGTGCTCATCAGAAAGCTTTACATACTCACAACCATAATGGCTTCCGTTTTCCTGAGGTTTAAGATAATCTTCATGTAACTCTGTAACGGTTGAAACAAATTTATCCAAATAAGAGGCTTTGTTCTTATCAATATAGGATTCATAAGGTCCATAACCGTAATATTCCACTTGTTCAAATTGTTCAGGCATCATCAGTCTGAGTCCGAATCTTGGAAGAAACGGCATTGCAGGCGTTTTTTCCGCATCAAGTGATATCGTAACAGAGCCATCGGCTGCTACACGATAAACGGCATCAACACTCATAATTCTCTGCATACTTTTAGCACCGACAGACAACCCGGCACTGATTACTGCCTCTCCTCCCTCGACGTATGCCATCACCTCATAAACCTTTATCATAGTGCGATTATATCCTGCACGTTCCCATTCACCGCGAATATTTCTGTCATTATCAGTAGGTGCACGCCAAACATTATATTCCATCGGCTTTGTAATATAAGCAATATTTTCGTTTATCAGGCTTTCAAACACTCCTAAATGTTTTCTGTACACATATCGGAAGTTATTTCCCGTAACAATAACTTCATCTTCCAAATCTTCTATCTCAGGAATGCGGCTGCCTGCCTCTCCTGCATCTTCCTTCTTTACATTGTCAGCTGATTCCTTTTTCTCAGAAATCTCATCTGCATATGCCACAACTATCTGATCAAATCCTAAAACATGCTTTGCTTTAGTAAGTGACATAGCACTTTTTTGCACATATGTAAAGATGATACTTGTTCGGGGCGCATTCACCACTTCCTCGGGGAGCAAAACCGTAACCGTTTCATAAGGTGCACACGAAATTTCCGTAAACACACCTGCTGAAAGTGTATTGCCGTCCTGCTTAATCTCATAGGAGATATCACATACCTTGTTTAAATCCGTAAAATCCAACATATTTTGGAAGGTGTATTCACTCTTCTTTGTATCATACTCTTTCAGCCTGACAGGTCTTGCCACATTTTTAAGCTCATAAAGTCCCACATGCGGTGTTCTGTCCGGATAAACAAGTCCATCCATACAAAAGTTTCCGTTATGAGGGAATTCACCAAAATCGCCACCGTAGAGATACTTTTCTTTTCCGTCTGATGTTTTACCCGCATAGATAGCATGGTCACACCATTCCCAGACAAAATTGCCGGCAAAATTGTCGTATTTATACATAAGCTCATAATACTCTTCCAAATCACCGGGACCATTTCCCATGGCATGAGACATTTCTCCATGTATAAAGGGAAGTCCCTGCACATCCTTATGCGCCGGTATAAGATAACCATCATTGTGACGCATGTCTTCATAATTTCCGGTCAGATAATTTTCAATCATATCCGGATTTGCATACATAAAGGAATAAAAATCTATATTGCTACGGTCATACTTACCCTTTTTACGGGGTGTTCCCTTATAATCAGGAAGTACTGCCTTTGTAACCTCTTCGGGAGAATATGGTTTGAAATTCGAAGCTTCAATATAATGAATCAGACGTGTATCATCATATTCTCTTACCCATTTCGCACAAGCTTCAAAATTGCCGCCATAACCGGATTCATTCGCAAGCGACCAGATAATAACACTGGGGCTGTTTTTGTCACGAATCACATTTTTATAAGTTCTGTCAAGATATGCATTTAAAAAGCGGGGATCATCCGCCAAAATACAATCCGTAGATGTTCCCTGATTAGGATTAAATAAAACTCCACCGCCATGTGTCTCTAAGTCCGTCTCCGAAATAAGATAAAAACCGTATTTATCACACATTTCCACAAATAACGGTGAATTGGGATAATGGCTGGTACGAATGGCATTAATATTGTTCTCCTTCATAAGACGTAAGTCTGTAAGCATGTCTTCTTCCGTTACCGCAGCCCCACGGAACGGATTGGTATCATGTCTGTTTACACCTTTAAGCTTTATTTTTTTGCCATTTAAATACAACACATTCCCTTTGCGACAAACTTCTCTAAGTCCAATTTTTTTTGCAATAACCTCATCTTCTGATTTCATAATCAACGTATAAAGCCAAGGGGCTTCCGCATTCCAAAGAACTGCATCAGAAACCGCAAGGGAAGCTTTGTTATCTTTTGCAGAAATCACACCTTCTGCGACTGTTTTTCCATCAGGGTCAAGGAGTTCTAAGTCCACCGTTACCTCACCGGTAAACTCACCTTTCACCTCAACACGGGCATTTTTGTATTCATCTGTCAAAATTGTTTTTACCATAAAATCTCTCAGATGATTTTTCGGTCTTGTCAATATGTAAACACTTCTGAATATACCGCTTAAACGCTCTTTATCCTGATCTTCCAAATAGGTTCCGTCACAATATTTAAGTACCAGAACCGCAATTCTGTTAGTGCCTTCATGCACAAAGTTACTTATGTCAAATTCGCCCGTTGCATGACTTACCTGACTGTAACCTACATATTTTCCGTTAATCCACACAAAATAGCAGGAATCAACACCTTCAAAAACGATATATTTATTCATATCAAAAACGCCGGCGCCAAGTTCAAAGTCACGAACATAAACCCCGCATGGATTTTCATAGGGAACATAAGGAGGATCAAATGGAATGGGATAGTCTATATTTACATACTGATTCTTGTCATAACCAAACATCTGCCAGTTAGAAGGAACCGGCATGACTGCAAATTCTTCCTTTTTCGGGCAAAAATCTGAAGAAACAACTAAAGACGGAACAGCCTCAGGATTAGGGTAGTAACCAAAATTCCACTCACCGTCCAATTCAATCAGCCTTAAGGAATCGTTTCTGTGAAGGGTAAGTGCATCTTCTGTACAGGCATACGGAACGTAATATGCTCTCTCGGGCATAGTTCCTTCATGAAATATTTCCAGACTTTCGTAATGTTTAGGAATTTTCATAACAAGTCCTCCCTTATGGTTTTCTTTTTATACTTGTTTTTCTTCACTCACCATATCCATATTCTGCGGCAGAATTAAATTTAAAACAATGGCGGTTACAAATACTACCGCTACACAGTTTTCTGCAAATACACTTTGAACAAGCTGTGGGAAATACTGAAACAGCTCCGGAACCTGTGTAAAACCAATTCCGATACTTAAAGATAACGCTGCAATCGTAATGTTTCTCTGGGTATATCCGCAATCGGATATCATCTGAAGACCACTGATTACAATTGTTCCGAACATCATAATAGTACATCCACCCAGAACTGCATCCGGTAATGTTGCAAGAAGTGCACCGAAAAAAGGAAATATACCTGCCAAAATCATAATAATGGCACCCATTAATAACGTAAAACGATTTACCACTTTTGTCATGGCAATTAAGCCTACATTCTGGCTGAAAGAGGTAATCGGCAAGCATCCGAATAAAGACGATAATGCACTGACAAAACCATCACAGGCCAGTGAACCTGAAATTTCTTTTTCGGAAACCTCTCTGTTTAAACCACCTTTACAAAGTGCAGAAGTATCTCCTATTGTCTCTGTCGCAGATACTAAAAAAATCATAAGCACTGATACAATAGCTCCCGGTTCAAAGACCGGTTTATACGGTAAAAACCTGGGAAGAGAAAGAACCGCTGTTCCCTGCAGCGCAGAAAAATCCACCATTCCCATTACAATTGCCACTATATACCCTACTACTAAACCAAACAATACAGACAACTGTTTCCAATAGGACTTTGCCAAAATATTAAATCCAATACAACATACTAATGTGACTGTTCCCAAAATCAGATTTTGAAAAGAACCGAAATTCTCACTGCCGCTACCACCGCCAAACGAAGCAGCTCCGACAGACAAAAGCGAAAAACCAATCGCAGTAACAACACTTGCCGCCACAATCGGTGTAATCAGTTTTCTCCAATATTTTGCAAACAATCCTAGAATACCTTCCGCTATACCACCGACCAACACAGCTCCGACAACCGCACCATAACCGTAAGTCGGTCCTACAAAACATAATATCGATACAAATGTAAAACTGATTCCCATTACAATCGGCAACCCGGAACCTATTTTCCACAAAGGATATAATTGTACAATTGTGCCAATGCCCGCGATCAGCATTGCACTTTGAATCAACATCGCAACATCTGAATTATTCAGTCCACATGCTCCCGACACAATAATAATCGGTGCAATATTTGCAACAAACATTGCCAAAATATGCTGCAAACCAAACGGAATTGCCTTTGCCACCGGCACTCTTCCGTCCAACTGATAAATATTTGAAATATCTGATTTTGTATTTTTACTCATCTTATCTCCATTCCGAAGCACCTGACAAAAAAGTACTTCTTACTTTTTATCTTATTCCTGCATCCGGAACAGGATTTCCCCTGTTTCAGCATTCATACTTTCCACAATTGCAAGTGACTCCAACTGATAACCCAAATTACGAATCATACGTCCGCCATGCTGGAAACCCTTTTCAATGGCAATTCCGATTCCCTCAACCGTACCACCTGCTGCCTGTACAATCTGAATCATCCCCTGCAAGGCACATCCGTTGGCCAGAAAATCATCAATGATTAAAATATGATCCTCAGGTCCTAATACTTTCTTGGAAACAATAACCTGATTTTTACAACCATGTGTAAAAGATTCTACTTCTGCAACATACATCTCACCCTCAATATTGATACTCTTTGATTTTTTTGCAAATACTACCTGTGCATTGAAATACTGTGCCACAATACACGCAATCCCTATTCCAGAAGCCTCAATTGTTAAAATCTTATTGATTGGCTTTCCTGCAAACCTCTTTTGGAATTCCTTTCCCATCTCATTAAAAAGATCAATATCCATCTGATGATTTAAAAAACTGTCTACCTTTAATACATTTCCTTCTTTTACTACACCATCTTTACAAATGCGTTCTTCCAGAAAATTCATCTTTTGTTTTTATGGATAGACTGTTAGAGGCAGCATCCATATCTCCTTTCTTGTATTTGCTTTTTGTTATTGTATCATGGTTCTGGACCTTCTGCTATATTTACTGCAATATCTTTTTAAGCATACTTACCCGGTTGAATGGGAATGAAAAATAATACCCGTCTGCGAAATCATCCATAAGTGCCATCATATCCTTTGCAAGTAAAATACCTGCCTGCT
>CAYWHY010000069.1:0-7465 GCA_964458255.1 uncultured Lachnospiraceae bacterium
TTGGGGTATGGTCTGGTGGTTTCTGTCTGCTTTGCCCCAACGCCTGCACAAAATGTATAAGATGCTGGGCTGTACATTAACAACCATCCCAGGGGTAAATGTTATCACAGCAGTGAAGATTCTTGCTGAAATCGGTGATATCAAACGTTTTCCGAATGCTAATAAGCTGGCACAGTTCGCTGGTATAGCTCCGCTTCATTTATCATCCAGCGGTAAAGGTAAAGATTTTGCTACCAAGCAAGGTAACAGAAGATTACAAGCTACAATTTATTTTCTTGCGGTTCAGATGATACAGGTATCTTCCAAGGGTACACCAAGAAATCCAGTTGTACGAGCATACTACGAGAAACGTAAAGCTGAAGGTAAGACCAGCCAGCAGGCTTTGATTTGTATATCCAGACGGTTAATCAGTATTATTTATGGAATGTTAAAAAGCGGTACTGAGTACCGTATGCCAGTAGTGGAAAATACTGGCGAGAAGAAGTAGAAATAATGGCAAATATGTGATATTATTTTGAGCAGATGAAACAGTCGGCTTTGGGAAGTGTATTCATTTTTCGGGGTAGGGTCATCGGCTTGGATTATTATAATAGTAAAGACTTTATGTCAAGAGTGGTAAAACAACAGGTAAAGTATGGGATTACTCTAAACAGTTTGATGGTGAATTAGCCAACTTTAATGCTGGATATGAGATAAAAAACGTTATCGATGAAGATTTGTATTTAGTTCAATTTCACTCTAATGCTGAAGTAGGTAGTGGAAGAAGTTTGAAATATTGGACTACTTTTGATGAGGCAAATGGAATTAGTACAGTAGATGACTACATGAATCAAATGGCGTTATTGAGCAACTGGGGAGCAAGAGATAATGTATCTATTGCAAAAATACCAGCAGGAACAAAGATTAAATATGCAATTGGAACTGCAAAGGAACAAATTGGAGCAATAGAATCAAGACATGGTGGGGGATTACAGATACTATTTGAGCAATTTGACGATGGCTGGGTTTTGGATACAAGACCGTTGCCGTAGAAAGAAGGGAATATGAATAAATATGATATATTAGAAGGAAAGTTGACAGCTATAAATGCATATATTGATACTATGTGCTTAGAAAGTAATGTTACAACAGAATATTTGAAACAATATAAGGAATATGTAAATAAATTAATTATTGCTATTCAAAATAGAACAATAAGAAATTCAAATGGTGCTGTGATGGGACTCATTAGAGGTATTTCAGATTATGACGAACTCTGTGCCGATGATACTTTTTGGCAGTTAGTAACAGATGCAGACAATTATTATTGTAATGAGTGTCAATCATTTTAATGATGTCTCCACATTAAGGATATACAAAATTAAAACTTAAAATTGTTTCTTCAAAGATTTAGAACGCATTGTTTTCATAGCACTTGGTGCTGTGGAGACAATGCGTTTTTTAGCCAATTATTTGTCTCTATATCATAAGTATTATGAATTGGATGATTTTGTTCCTCCTACAGAAGAAGAATTTGTTATGAAACTTGTTCATAGTGCTTTATTAGACAGGAAATAAAAGGAAAGTTAGAAGACATTTATACGGAATTAGTGACTTCGGCACCGGAAAAGGAATTGCAAAAGCGTATAGAAAGAAAATTGAACAGATGCGGTATTATGTATAGGGTATTTTCGAGAATAAAGGAAAGAAAATCGATAGATATAAAATTAGAAAAGAAATGGGAAAAATACAAATCAGAAGGTAAAAAAATTGAAGATTTCTGATGGTGACAAAGAAAAATATTTAGCGAGATTGTAGTGTTCGAAAAGTATTTTGCCCATCAATTTGGACAAACTCCATAGTACAGAATTTCATATAGAAAGAAATCTTTTAATAAAAATTTAAGAGATAAACGAAGAAATTCACAATTATATTATTGATTTATGTTTTTTTTGTCTCTATAATCAATAATGAAATTAAAAGGTCAGATATGGAGTTAAGTATGAACGAAAATAATTTAAATCAATATGATCCCGGCAACGGAAACGGCGGGGCAGGTAATAACGGTGGAAACGGTTCAGGAAACGGCAATGGTGCAGGAGGAAAAGATCCCAAAAAGCAGAGCGTCATTTTACTTCTGATTGCATCCTTGGTTACGCTTCTTCTGATGAGCAGCTTTATGAATATGGTGGCGGGAGAAACTGAGAGGGAGCTTAGTTACAATCAGTTTATAACCATGCTGGAAGAGGGCAAAGTAGAGTCCGTGGAAATTGCTGCAGACCGTATTCTTATTACACCTAAGACAGAGGAAAAAGCGGAAAATATATCCTTGTTCATTTATGGTGGTTCGCCCAATATTACTTATTACACGGGCAGAATCGAGGAGGACGATACCTTGACTGCCAGATTGCTGGAGCATGATGTGCCCGTAAAAGGACAGGTGGCAGACCAGTCAAGTATGATTATGAGCTTTTTACTGACATATGTGGTGCCTATTCTCCTTATGTGGGTGCTTCTGAGCTTTTTGTTCCGCAAAATGTCCAAGGGCGGCGGTCCCATGGGCGTGGGCAAAAGTAACGCGAAGGTTTATGTACAGAAAGAAACAGGTATTACCTTTAAGGATGTAGCAGGAGAAGATGAAGCAAAAGAGTCCTTACAGGAAGTGGTAGACTTTTTGCACAATCCGGGCAAATATTCCAAAATCGGTGCGAAACTTCCCAAGGGAGCGTTGCTGGTAGGACCTCCCGGTACCGGAAAGACGCTGCTTGCCAAGGCAGTGGCAGGAGAGGCCAATGTTCCTTTCTTTTCATTGTCCGGCTCTGACTTTATTGAATTGTATGTAGGTGTAGGTGCTTCCCGAGTAAGAGATTTGTTCAAGGAAGCAACCAAGAATGCCCCTTGTATTATTTTTATTGATGAAATTGATGCTATCGGCCGGAGTCGTGACAGCAAGTACGGCGGCGGAAACGAAGAGCGTGAGCAGACCTTAAATCAGCTGCTTTCAGAGATGGATGGTTTTGATACATCCAAAGGTATTCTGGTGCTTGGGGCAACCAACCGTCCCGAGATTCTGGACAAAGCATTGCTTCGTCCCGGACGTTTCGACAGAAGAATTATTGTAGATAAGCCTGATTTAAAAGGTCGTGTGGCTATTTTGAAGGTACATGCCAAGGACGTACACTTGGATGACAGTGTAGATTTGGATGCAATCGCACTGGCAACCAGTGGTGCGGTGGGTGCCGATCTTGCCAATATGATTAACGAGGCAGCAATCAATGCGGTACAGCACGGCAGAGAATATGTAAATCAAAAGGATTTGTTCGACGCAGTAGAGCAGGTTCTGGTAGGTAAGGAAAAGAAAGACCGCATCATGAGTCAGGAAGAACGCAAAATTGTTTCTTATCACGAAGTGGGTCATGCATTAATCAGCGCCTTGCAGAAAAATTCCGAGCCGGTTCAGAAGATTACCATTGTTCCCAGAACCATGGGGGCCTTAGGGTATGTTATGCATGTGCCCGAGGAAGAAAAATATTTGCAGACAGAGGCAGAATTACATGACAGACTTGTAAGCCTTTTGGGCGGACGTGCGGCAGAAGAAATCGTATTTGGCAATGTGACAACAGGTGCCGCAAACGATATTGAACAGGCAACTAATATTGCAACAAATATGATTACCCGTTTCGGTATGAGTAAGCGTTTTGGTCTTATGGGACTTGCAACGGTTGAAAACGAATATTTGGGCGGCGGTGCCCGCTTAACCTGTAGCGACAGAACGGCAGCGGATGTAGATACAGAGGTTATGGAAACGTTAAAAGCCTGCTATGAGGAGGCAAAAGAGCTTCTTTCCGGCAACCGTGAACTTATGGATAAACTGGCAGCCCATCTGATTGAAAAGGAAACCATCAGTGGTAAAGAATTTATGAAGATTTACCGTGCTGAAAAAGGAATTCCGGAGCCTGAAGAAAAGGAAGAGAAGAAAGAAAATTGCGAAGAGATTAAGACAGAAACACAGCCCGAAGAGACTATGGCAGAGAAGCAGCCCGAAGAAACTTCGCAAGCAGATGCTCAGACAGAGGCAGAAGCGGAAGCTGAGACGGAAACAGAAGCTGAGCCGGTCGTTGCCAACGAAAGTGCGGCAGAGGACGATAATCGTCCCACAGGTCTTTTCTCAGGCACGCGCTCTGATTTATAGTTGCTTCTTTAAAAATTCTGACAACAATGTTATTATAATAACGAACTCACAAAAAGGATTCTTATGATCGTATAAGAATCCTTTTTATAACACTTTTAGAAAGCGTAGTGTATACTTCTCTGTGATTTTCATAAAGAGGAATTTGCACCATGAAGATGAGAACTTAAAGCACAGGAGGGCTCATCCCGACTGTGCTTTTGCTTTAGGTCTCATCGGAATGTTTGGTGCAACTGACTCTTTACGAAAATTACAGTGAAATACTTATTGTTCTAAAACATTTTATAAAAAGAAAAGAAAGGCCTTTTTATGTTCGACATTCAGGAAGAATTAAAAAAACTCCCCAATTCCCCGGGAGTCTATATCATGCACGACGAAGCTGATACCATTATTTATGTGGGAAAGGCCATCAATCTTCATAATCGTGTGCGTTCCTATTTCCGCAAAAATATCGGCAGAGGACCACAGATAGACAAGATGGTAACATTGATTGCCCGATTTGAATACATTGTGACGGATTCTGAACTTGAGGCACTGGTTCTTGAGAATAATTTAATTAAGGAGCACAACCCCAAGTATAATACACTGTTAAAGGATGACAAAACTTACCCGTATATTAAGGTGACTTTGGGAGAAGCCTATCCGAGAGTTTTATTTTCGCGCTCCATGAAAAAAGACCGTTCCAAATATTTTGGACCTTATACCAGTGCGGCAGCCGTAAAAGATACCATAGAATTGATAAACAAGCTTTATCAGCTCCGTACCTGCAACAGAAATCTTCCGAGAGACTGTGGAAATGACAGAGCGTGTCTGAATTATCATATGAAGCAATGTGTGGCACCTTGTCAGGGAAATGTTTCAGAGGAAGCATATCAGGAAAGAGTAAAGCAGGCGCTTGATTTTTTGAACGGTAATTATCAGAGTGTTTTAAAGGACTTGGAACAAAAGATGAAGCAGGCTTCCGAGGATTTGGAATTTGAGGAGGCAATCCGCTACAGAGATTTGTATAACAGCGTTAAGCAGGTGGCTTTAAAGCAGAAGATTACCGACAGTGACGGAGAAGACAAGGATGTCATTGCATTGGCAAGTGATGAGAACGATGCAGTAGTACAGGTCTTTTTCGTGCGTGGAGGTAAGCTTATCGGAAGGGAACATTTTTATATGAAGCACGTAGCGCAGACGCCGCGGGCACAGATTCTTCTGGATTTTGTCAAGCAGTTTTATGCGGGAACGCCTTTTATCCCGAGAGAGCTTATGCTGCAGGAGGAAATTGAGGACGTAGAAATTTTGGAAAAGTGGCTCACCATGCGAAAGGGGGCCAGAGTTTATATCCGGGTACCCAAAATCGGTGCAAAAGAAAAACTCGTAGAACTGGCTGCTAAAAATGCCGCACTGGTCCTAAATCAGGATAAAGAAAGAATCCGGCGAGAAGAAGGAAGAACCATTGGCGCGGCAAAGGAAATTGCAAAACTTTTGGGACTTTCAGATGTAAACAGAATGGAAGCCTATGATATTTCCAATATCAGCGGCTTTGCCAACGTAGGTTCCATGGTAGTATACGAAAAAGGAAAGCCAAAGCGTAGTGATTACCGTAAGTTTCGCATTAAAACCGTGTCGGGGTCGGATGATTATGCCTGCATGAGAGAAGTGCTCACAAGGCGGTTTACACACGGTATGGAAGAGCAGCAGGAACTGGCGGATAAGGAGATTGAAAGAGAATTCGGCAGTTTTACCAAATTCCCGGACCTTATCATGATGGACGGAGGCAAGGGACAGGTAAATATTGCCCTTGGAGTGCTTGAAGAACTTCATATCAATATTCCGGTGTGCGGTATGGTAAAAGACGATAACCACCGAACCAGAGGTCTTTATTTTAACAACGGGGAGATACCTATCGACAGAGACAGTGAAGGTTTTAAGCTGATTACCAGAATTCAGGATGAGGCACACCGTTTTGCCATTGAATACCATCGTTCCCTGCGAAACAAGTCACAGGTAAAATCTGTGCTTGATGAAATTCCGGGTGTTGGTCCTGCCAGAAGGAAAGCACTTATGAAGCACTTTAAATCGATTGATGAGATTAAAAATGCGGATGTGGAGACGCTTTCGCAGGTACCGGAGATTCCGCAGCATATAGCAGAGGATATCTACGCATTCTTTAGGAAGTAGTTAGTGCCGGGAAATGTTTTTGGTAAGTTTTGTAAAATTTTTGCGGTGTCGGAACATTACAAAATTTGTAAAAATAATTTTCCATCAGTAAACTTCTGATATTGAGATTGCGCGCGGTGTGTGCTACAATTACCATGTGTATTTCTAAATACAACTCAGAAAAGGAGTTAGGGTATGGCAAGCGTAAAACTGGAAAGTATTATTGAAAAAATGAAACTGGAAAATCTCACGCCCCAGCTTGATATTTCCAAGATTAAAGTTATCCAGCCGGATATTAACAGACCTGCACTTCAGATGGCAGGTTACTTTGAACATTTTGAAGCAACCAGGCTGCAGATTATCGGATTTGTGGAATATACTTACTCGCAGGGATTGCCGGAAGCACGCAAAAAGGAAATTTATAGAAAGCTGCTTTCTTTTGATATTCCTGCAATTGTATTTTGTCGTGAATTGCAGCCGGACGAGCTGTTTTTGCAGATAGCCTTAGAACATAAAGTGCCGATTCTTATGACAAAGAAATCAACCTCTGCTTTTATGGCAGAGATTATCAGGTGGCTGAATGTAAAACTTGCACCTTGTATTTCCGTTCATGGCGTACTGGTGGATGTGTTTGGTGAAGGTGTTCTGATTACCGGCGAAAGCGGTATCGGTAAATCAGAGGCAGCTCTTGAACTGATTAAGAGAGGTCATCGTCTGGTAACAGATGATGCCGTAGAAATACGCAAGGTTAGTGATGATACATTGGTAGGATCGGCACCGGATATTACGAAACACTTTATTGAATTAAGAGGTATCGGTATTGTCGATGTAAAGACACTTTTTGGTGTATCGAGTGTTAAGGATACCCAGAACATTGATTTGGTTATCAGACTGGAAGAGTGGAACAAAGAAAAGGAATATGACAGACTTGGACTTGAGGAAGAGTATACCGAATACCTGGGAAATAAAGTGGTTTGTCACAATATTCCAATCCGTCCGGGACGTAACCTTGCGGTTATTTGTGAATCCGCAGCCATTAATCATCGTCAGAAGAAGATGGGTTATAACGCGGCACAGGAACTTTACAGACGTGTACAGGAATCTCTTGCAAGAAGAAGAGATGAGGATGAGGATGAATAAAATCTTTAT
>CAYWHY010000070.1:0-7449 GCA_964458255.1 uncultured Lachnospiraceae bacterium
ATCATACCTAATACTAATAACCATTTTTTCATATTAAGTATCATCCTTTCTAAACTGTGCCGTGTTTTTTAGCCGGACGGTCTTCCCTTTTTGTAAATAACATCTCGAAAGCACCGATTACATATTTTCTTGTATCTACAGGCTCTACGATCTGATCTACATAACCTCTCTTCGCAGCACTTACTGCACTGAGCTGTAATGCTTCGTATTCTTTTGCACATTCATTGATTGCAGCTGCACCCTGTCCGTCACAAATAATCTTAGCTGCAAGCTTAGCATCCATAGTTCCGACCTGTGCATCAGGCCATGCGATAGTAATATCAGCACCGATTGCTTTAGAGTTCATCGCTACATATGCACTTCCGTAAGCCTGTCCGATAATAACATTTACTTTGGGAACGGTTGCTTCAGCAAATGCGTATGTAAGACGAGCCGCTGCTTTTGCAATCTTCTTTTCATTGCACTTATCTGCTTTGAATCCCTTAACATTTGTAAGAGATAATACAGGGATACCGAATGCATCACAGAAAGTAATGAAATCAGCCGCCTTATCACAGCCTGCCGCTGTAAGAACAGCATCATACTTCTCTGCTACCACGCCGTCTTCTCCGTAAACTTCAGTGCGGTTTGCAACTGCACCAACAGTAACACCGTTTAATTTAATAAATCCTGTTACCATTTCTTTTGCATATTCACGTTTCACTTCGAATACAATACCATTGTCTGCAATCTGTGAAAGTGCAATAGATGTATCCCCTACACAGTTTGCGATTTCTGCACATGCTCTGTTTAAGTCATCTGTGCAGTCTTCAAAAGACATATCATCTTCGTTATTTGCAGGGAGCATACTAACTAATGCTCTGATCTCTGCCATGATAGAAGCTTCGTTTGCAACAACATCAACAATACCTGCTTCTTCGCTCTGAAATTTAGCAGCAGATGTATCACACTTGCTGATTTCATTTCCGTCTAAAGCGTTAGGGGAGTTTACAAATAACTTCGCCTTGCTGTCTTCCATAAAAGTGAAATCTGTCAAGGTAGGAATCAAAGCAAGTCCACCACCGCAGGTTCCGAAGATTGCTGTAATCTGAGGGATTACACCTGAACTCTTAACCTGTTTTAAGTAAATTTCTCCAAATCCGTTTAAAGCATCTGTCGCTTCCTGTAATCTAAGTCCGGCAGAATCGATAAGTCCGATAACAGGTGCTCCTGTTTTCAATGCCAGATCATAGAGGTTAGCAATTTTCTTTGCGTGCATTTCACCAACGGAACCGTTCAAGACGGATGCATCCTGGCTGTAAACATACACAAGATTGCCATCAATTACTCCGTAGCCGGTTACAACACCGTCAGAAGGAGTTTCTGTCTGTTTCAGATTAAAATCAGTGCTTCTTGCTGTTACCATTGCACCAATTTCAACGAAACTGTTTTCATCGAGTAAAGCTGCTATTCTTTGACTCGCCTGTGAAGTAGTACTCATTTTTCAGCCCTCCATTTTATATTAAAAAAATTATAACTTTATTCGCAGGGGCAGACTAACCCCATAATTGCGTCTATAGAAGTATAACACAAAAGCTTGCTTTCGCAAAGCATGAATTTTCAAAATTTACACATTTTTTACGTGATTTCATTATATCCTGCATATTTCTGCAGAATCTGCCTAATGCACCAACTAAAATCAATCGCTTTTACATCTTTTGCAGTAACCAGATAATCCACATGATAGACCTCATCTCCCAGACAGTAACGGATTCTCCCCACCTCTGTCCCTGCCTCTATCGGTGCTTCTAAACACTCTTCTCTTTCGCATACAACTTCAAACTTTTCTTCTTCTTTCAAAAGAACACCTTCATACGATTCCTTCTCTTTTCTTTTTGCTATCACGATAGGTACATATGCCTTCTTTCCAATTCCGTCGGTCTGTCCGTTTCTCACTTCAACGGGCATAAGACTGCTCTTATCCGGCGAAACTTCAGCAAGTGAACAATACTCAAAATTTTCAAGTCCGTAATTCATTAATTCTTTTGTATCCGTCCACTTATAGTTTTTATTATTTGGCCAGCCACAGGCAAGCAACGCAACCACATAGGTCCGCTCTCCCCTTTGCAATGCACCCACATAACAGTATCCGGCATTTCCCGTAAAACCTGTTTTCCCCGAAAGTGCACCATCCATCATCGTTAAAAAAGCATTATGATTGCTGCATGAAAAAATTCGCCCGCCTTCCGTATATGTCCCTTCTTTTTCACAATAATTATTAATCTGATACGTACTTGTTCTTGTTATGTCAAGAAACTCCTCTTTCTTCGGGGAATCCATAATACAGTAAGACATAATTTTAGCCAGATCCGCTGCCGTGGTAGAATGTACTTTTGTCTCTCCGCTTGCAGTTGTTGCCGTTGCATCCAAACCGTTAGGCGTGATAAAGCAGGTATCAAAACAGCCGATATCTCTTGCCTTCTGATTCATCATATCCGCAAAACCTTCCACACTTCCTCCAATATGCTCCGCAATAGCCACCGCAGAATCATTGTGCGATTCCAGCATAAGCGAATACAGAAGATCCTTCAAACGATAGTTTTCTCCCGACTGCATACCAAGTTTTACCTTCGGCATTCCTGCCGCATAAGAAGAAACTTCCACATAATCTTCTAAATTCCCGTATTCTAACGCCAGAATACATGTCATAATTTTGGTAGTGCTTGCCATCGGTTTCATCTCATATCCGTTTTTCTCATATAAAATACGCCCTGAACCGGCATCCATAAGCACTGCCGACTGGGCGTATAATTGCAAGTTTGTACTATTTGTTTTTTCTGTCGATTCACTCTGTACAGTTCCCATACTGAGCGATGTGATAAGCATCATTGCTGCAAATTTACGAAAAAGAGACATTCTGAAACTTCCGTTTTAATTTCTCTTTTCATTTATATGTATTCCGATATTAAAATATCACTGCAATGCTCCTTGCGCAAACTACGGAATTTGTTCTTTCTCACACATCTACTGACACACTGATTTCCTGTTCTGCCTGTTCTTTAAATTCTTCAATCTGTACAGCCGAAAGCTCAGGAAGTTCTTCCAACGATTTCACCCCAAAGCTACGCAAAAATTCTTCGGTAGTTCCAAAAAGCAAAGGTCTGCCGGGCGCATCCATTCTTCCCACTTCAGCGATCAGCCCAAATTCTACCAGTCTGTTTACGGCATGGTCACAACTCACGCCTCTGATTTTTTCGATTTCCACTCTGGTAATCGGCTGCTTATATGCAATAATGGAAAGCGTCTCAAGAAGAGTGTCTGTAAGTACATATTTTCTGGGAGTCTTTGCAATCTTAATCAGATACTCATACATATCCCCTTTAGTGCACATCTGAAAAGAATTTTCCAACTCTATCAGTGTAATTCCGCCTTCCTTGTTTTCGTATTCTTCTTTCATTTCTAACAGAATTTCTCTGGTGACTTTTTTGTCCCCTTCAATGACAGTTGCAAGTCTGTCCACCTCCACGGATTCGCCCATGGTAAAAAGAACTGCTTCCAGCACTGCTTTTGCCTGTTGTCTTTCCAAAATCATTTCCTCCCCGGATTTTTCCTATGCAATTTCTTCCTTTGATGTAATGATAATATCACCAAAGGTATTTTCCTGCACAATGGAAATTTTTCCGATTTTCATCATTTCCAAAATAATCATAAAAGTAACAATGATTTCCATTTTACTTTGTTGTTTTTCCAATAACTGACGAAAGCCGAAGGTTTTATGTTCTTTGACGTATTTCTCGACATAAACAGCCTTTGCTTCCATATCAATTTCATCTCGTTCAATCTTACCGAAAGTGCTTCTGACAGGGTCAATCTTATCCTCCTGCCTGCGCATTACTGTTTTAAACAATTGCTGGAGTCTGCTCAAGTCCGCATCTCCCAATAGTTCTTCCATATCAACAGGTGGTCTGTAATCTTCAATTTCCTTGGGAAGAGTTTTTTCTTTAAACAGGGTTCTTCCCGCATCCACCTGTCTGTCCTTCAATTCATATGACATATACTTGTACATCTTATATTCCAATAATTTCTGTACCAGTTCTGCTCTCGGATCCTCTTCTTCTCCTTCTTCATTCACTTCTTTGGGAAGAAGCATACGACATTTAATATCCAGAAGTGTTGCCGCCATAACAAGAAATTCGCTCATGACATTCATATCTTCTGTTTCCATATTTTGTATGTATTCCAAATACTGGGCTGTAATCTCCACAATAGGGATATCATAAATATCCACTTTATTTTTTTCTATCAGGTGAAGTAAAAGGTCAAGTGGACCTTCAAACACCTCTAGTTTAACAGGTATTGCCATAATTCTTCAAACCCTTCTACTGGCAGATTTTTATGGTTGCACTGGTTCCTAATCTGCAAGCCCCTGCCTTTACCATTTTTTCTGCTGTTTCTTTATCACGAATACCACCGGAAGCCTTAACTCCCATCTTTTCTCCCACGCATCGTCTCATCAAAGCCACATCTTCTTCTTTGGCACCGCCCGTCGAAAACCCGGTAGACGTCTTTACAAAATCTGCTCCCGCCTCTTTGGCAAGCTCACAGGCTTTCACCTTTTCATGCTCCGTCAAAAGACATGTCTCAATAATCACCTTAAGAAGTGCTGAACCGCAAGCCTCTTTCACCGCTTTAATATCCTCAAATACTATATTATAATCTCCGTCTTTCAATGCACTTACGTTAATTACCATATCAATTTCTTCTGCACCGTCCTTCACAGCCAGCCTGGTTTCCGCTGCCTTTGCAGCAATGCTCATCTGCCCTAAAGGAAATCCCACAACGGTACAAACCTTTACACCACTTCCCTCAAGCTGTTTTGCCACAAAAGATGTATAGTAACCATTTACACAAACTGACATAAACTGATGTATTCTTGCTTCCTCACAAATTTTAAGCACTTCCGCCTTGGTGGCATCTGCCTTCAATATGGTATGATCAAACAATTTGGTATTTAACATTTGTGCTCCTTTCACGTTCTTATCAAAGTACAATCGAACTGTTGTATTTTACCATGCCGCAATTTTTCAGTCAACCTTCTCACCTCGTTTAAAATCAATTATCACCAGTTCTCCCGGATTAAAAATTCTGATAGGCAGTGTATGCGTTCCCAATCCTCTTCCCAAAATCATGGTGCTCTTTTCTTCTTTAAACTCTCCTCCATCATATTTGGGGAAAAGCTTAAGTTTAGGCGAAATCACACCACCAAGCACAGGCAGTTTCATAAGTCCGCCGTGAACATGTCCCGAAACCACAAGGTCTGCTCCCCACTCGGCATAAGTTTCAAAATAATCAGGATTATGCGCAATCAACAATGTACATTTACTTTCATCAGGCTTCCCTAAAAGTTCCTCAAGATATTCTTTTTCCATATGCGGTGTTACAAATTTACCATAGTATTGTTTTTCTATTTCTACTCCGTACACATCCAAGTTGTAGGGTTTCAATGTAACTTTCTCGTTTACCAGAAGTTCTACACCCGCCATTTTTACTTTCTTCTCAAAATCTGCGTACATACTTCCAAAAACATCAGTAAAAATCTTGGTTTTATACTCATGATTTCCGTTTCCGTAATAAACGGGATATTTCTTTGCAAGACAACAGACAAAATCTGTCGCTGCCCCATTGTCACGGTTTGCGCGTGATGTATACATATCTCCCGCTATCAGGACAGCATCAGGATTTTGTTTTTCTATTGCTGCAAAAAGCTTCTCATTATTTAAACCAAAAGATTTATTATGCAAATCTGACAGAAGGACGAACTTACCGTCCTTCTGCAGTTTATCGGAAACATAAGTATACTCTTTTATCACAAAACGGTTACAGTCTATCACCATCACTATTACAAAAAACAATATAATCGCTAAAAGTATCAATAAAATCATTGTTATCATGATGTCCCTTTCCTATTTTGGTCATGTTTAAAGCTTATTATATTGTATCATACTCCTTTAAAAACCACAAAACAGTTTAAATACCTTGCCCACATAATCTAAATACTTTGCCTTTTCTATCGTCACATCGGATAAAATCGATACGCTGCCGATTCTCTGCCCGTTCAATTTATAAACAGCTTCTCCTATTGCATCACCCCGGTTTACGGGTGCCTCTATTTCTTCCGGAAGCACAATACTCTTTTCTATGGAATCTAAATTATTTCCCTCTATATCCAAATACCTGAAGGGCTCTTTATAAATCAGTACAGCCTCATCCTCCACACCGCCTTTTACCGGAACAGACGGGAGTTTTTCTTCATTGGCATCCTCATATAATGCACTGACACTATAACCGTAATTCAGAAGGCTCATGGCATCCTGAAAACGGACTTTATTACTGGGCGACCCCATAACTACGGCTATCAAATCAATATTATCCTTACTCGCCGTAGCCGAAAGACAATAAAGTGCTTTACTGGTGGAACCGGTTTTAAGTCCCGTAGTCCATTCATACATTTTAAGAAGCTTATTGGTACTTGACAATGTAAACTGAGAACTCCCCTGTGCAGTATTATGGGTAATATCCTCCATCCATATTTTTGTATAGTCAAGGACCTGTGGATACTTTGTAATCAGTTCTTTCGACATGATTGCCACATCCTTTGCCGTAGTATAATGGTCATCAGAATCACTGAGTCCACAGCAATCCACGAAATGAGTGTCCTGCATTCCCAGTTCTTTTGCCTTGTCATTCATCATTTTGACAAATTCAGATTCACTTCCCGCTATAAACTCGGCCGCTGCCACACTGGCATCATTTCCCGAAGCAACTGCAATACATTTTATGATTGTCTTAAGACTCTGTATTTCCCCTTCTTCCAGAAAAACCTGTGAACCACCCATTGACTTTGCATAAGCACTTGTCACTACTTCACTTTCAAGGCTTATTCTTCCTGTATTCAAGTGTTCAAAAATCAAAAGAAGTGTCATAATCTTTGTAATACTTGCCGGACTTCGTCTCTCCGTAGCATTTTTTTCACAAATAACTCTTCCGGTAGATGCTTCCATCAGAATATAAGAAGGTGCTTCCAAATCCGGTGCGGCCTTCACACTGATAAATGATGTCAGAAAAAGAGTCATGCTTATCAGATAGCATAAGGTTGCTTTTAAAAATTTATTCACAAATCAACGCTCCCCATAAGTATTCTACTACCATGGATATGAGACAATTGCTTTAAAAATTCCTAAGGTCTCCTTTTAATATTTTAATTTCCATAATGCAAAAAGTCCCTGACAATCTGTCAAGGACTTTGCATACATATAATTAGTTGTATTTACGTTTTCTTGCTGCTTCAGATTTCTTTTTACGTCTTACGCTGGGTTTTTCGTAATGTTCTCTCTTACGAATTTCCTGCTGAATACCAGCCTTTGCGCAACTTCTCTTAAAACGACGTAAAGCGCTATCTAAAGTCTCGTT
>CAYWHY010000071.1:0-7439 GCA_964458255.1 uncultured Lachnospiraceae bacterium
GTTATAATGTAATAGCACAAAAGAAAAACAAGCGACGCGAAGCGGCATTTGTTTTTCATGTGCTATTAACGAGCAAACCACCTGCGCAAGCAGGAAAGGAGCACGAAGTGCGGGTTTGCGAGTGAACCCGTCACAAAAGAAAACAAGCGAGTGTAAGCAAAAGGAGCACGAAGTGCGAGTTTGAGGAATTAACATGAAATTCAGAACAAGATTATTGATTACATTTTTTACAATTATATTACTTCCCAGCTTACTGGCGATTACGGCATTTCTTTTTATAGGAAATTACTTAACAAGCAGACAGGAACAATTTGGATTTACGCATGCAGACTATAATATATGGATTGATCCGGCTGATGCTTCCAGAACCATATCGGATGAAATTTTTTTTAAAGCAAAAGAAAAATTACAGCAAAATCCCAAAGCACTTGAGGATAAAGCAATTCTCGATAGCTTAAATGAACAGGTTTCTGCAAAATCTTCTTACATAATTATTCGTAAAAAGGATGAGATGCTTTATGCGGGGAATCAGATAGCTGCAGACAGAATTTTTGATAAGCTTCCGGATTTTGAACCGGAAAACATTGATTCAGAGATGGCCAGAAGTGTTTATTATGATGATATGAAAAAAATGGTGCGTCAGAAGGATTTTTATTTTGAAGATGGCAATGAAGGAAGTTTTTTTATTGTTACACAGGTCAATCCGATTATATCTCGAACCTTATTTATAGATATGGCTATTGCCATTATAGTAATTCTGATTTTTACCAGTTTATTTCTTACTGCATGGATTAGCAGGGGTGTATTCGGGCCGATTAATCAGTTAAATATTGCCATGCAGAATATTGCGGAAGGCAATTTGGAATATATGTTGCCGGATAAACATGACGGTGAAATCGGTGAATTGTATCGGAATTATGAAGACATGCGTCTTAGATTGAAGGAATCTACCGATGAAAAGATTTTTGCAGAAAAACAGAATAAAGAGCTTGTAAGCAATATTTCACATGACCTTAAGACACCTATTACGGCAATTAAGGGTTATGTAGAGGGAATTATGGACGGAGTAGCCGATACTCCCGAAAAAATGGACAAATATATTAAGACCATTTACAACAAGGCAAATGATATGGACAGACTGATCAATGAACTTACGGTTTATTCGGGAATTGACTCTAACAGAATTCCCTATCATTTCCATAAGCTGAATGTGTCTGAGTATTTCGGAGATTGCGTGGAGGAAGTAGGACTTGACCTTGACTCGAGAGGCGTTTCGCTTGATTATTCCAATCTGGCTTCACCGGATACCGTTATTATTGCCGACCCTGAACAGCTTAAGAGGGTCATTAATAATATAATAGGGAACAGTGTAAAATATATGGATAAATCTAAAGGCGAAATTGATATCCGTATTTTGGATGAGATTGATTCTATACGGGTGGAGATTGAGGATAACGGCAAAGGGATTGCTGCCAAGGATTTACCGAATATTTTCGAGAGATTTTACCGGACAGATGCTTCCCGCAATTCAGCTCAGGGTGGAAGCGGAATCGGTCTTTCCATTGTAAAAAAGATTGTGGAAGACCACGGTGGTTATATCTGGGCTACCAGCAAAGAGGGCGAAGGAACCTGTATGCATTTTGTGATTCGTAAATATATGGAAGCAAAAGAATAAAAGAAAGGGAAAATTTAAGATGAGCAGAATACTAATTATTGAAGATGAAGAGGCAATTGCAGAGCTGGAGAAAGATTATCTGGAACTTAGCGGATTTGAGGTAATTATCAGCAATACCGGCGATGGCGGTTTGGAGACAGCACTTGCCGAGGAGTTTGATTTGATAGTACTTGATTTGATGTTGCCCGGAATGGATGGATTTGAAATTTGTAAGCAGATCAGAGAAGAAAAGAACATACCGATTATCATGGTATCTGCCAAGAAAGATGATATCGACAAAATCAGAGGTCTTGGACTGGGTGCCGACGATTACATGACCAAGCCTTTCAGTCCCAGTGAACTGGTTGCCAGAGTAAAAGCCCATATGGCAAGATATGACAGACTGGTCGGTTCCAGCCAGAAAAATAATGATATTATCGAAATCAGAGGAATTCGTATTGATAAGACTGCCAGAAGAGTAATGATAGACGGTGTGGAGAAGGCATTTACCGGTAAGGAATTTGACCTTCTGACATTCCTCGCGGAGCATCCTAACCACGTTTATACTAAGGAAGAACTGTTTAGGGAAATCTGGGATATGGATTCTATCGGCGATATTGCAACCGTAACCGTGCATATTAAAAAGATTCGTGAGAAAATTGAATATGATTCCGCAAAGCCGCAGTATATCGAGACAATCTGGGGTGTAGGATACCGCTTTAAGGTGTAGTTTTTCTTTTAACATTGAATAATTAGTGATATATTTAGATTATCAGAAAGGAGGAGCGGTATGAGTGATTCGGTAAAGGATTTATTAAATGAATATATTGTTGAAATGATTCTTTAAAATCTGACTGATGAGGAGATAAAGGAATACAGACATCAACTATCTGAGCATACCTACGATTTTTATAGTAGTGAAACAATAAAGTGAGGGACTAATTTTTGTTAAAGAATATAGTGTTTGAAGATGAACATATCCTAGTAGCATACAAGCCTGCGGGGATTGCCACACAGACAGCAAGGTTAGGGCAGCAGGATATGGTAAGCGAGCTTAAAAATTATCTGGCAAACAAGCCGGAAAATAAAGGAAAAGGTGCACCATACCTTGGGCTGGTACATAGATTGGACCAGCCGGTAGCCGGTATTTTGGCATTTGCCAAAACCAGACAGGCAGCGGCGTCCTTAAGCAGGCAGATTACAGACGGCACTTTTCATAAATACTATAATGCCATTGTGTATGGCAGACCGGTAAAGGAACAGGATACATTGGAAGATTTCCTTTATAAGGATGCCAAGACCAATATATCTCTGGTGGTGCAAAAAGATACACCGGAGGCAAAAGCGGCAAAGCTGCATTATCAGAGGAAGGAAACATTGATGGTTCTTGAAGAGCAGCAGGTAGCATCACTCTTGGAAATTGAGCTTTTTACGGGACGTCATCACCAGATTCGTGTACAGATGGCACATGCGGGAATGCCGCTTTTAGGTGACAGTAAGTACGGAACGGAAGCGTCCAAAGAGTTTAGCAGAAATATCGGTTGTCGAAACGTAGCATTATGTGCGTGCCGGCTTTCGTTTAAACATCCGAAGACCGGAAAAGAATTGAATTTCCTGAAAAAACCGGAAGAGGAAATTTTCATTCCTTTTCTTTCATAAATTAAATAAAATTACCCATACTAGCTATAGCCGCAGTGTGATTCGGAAGCGGATATTTTGAAGAACATGTGCGAGAATAGAGGGACGGGTGATTTTTTTATGGATAAAAGTATTCTGACAGGAAACAAAAGAAAGTATGTAATCATTTTCGCCGTAATTTTTGGTGTCTATTTATTTATGGAATATCTAAGCCCTGTCCTGTCTCCCTTTTTGCTGGCATTTTTTATGGCAGGAGCGTTAAATCGTCTGGCAAATAAAATTCCCATTAAAATTAAAAAACCGGTTTTGGCGGGAATTATCCTGCTTCTTTTTGGTGTTATTCTGATAGTTCTACTTGGAAGTGCGGGAGCCTGGCTTTTTAGAAAAGGCGGAGAACTGGCGGGTCAGGTTAAGGTCCTGGAAAACGAGATGTATATGGTTTTGACGGATTGCTGCGACAGACTGGAGGGCTGTTTTGATATAGATGGTGATGAGATAGAAGAGTTTGTGCTTCGGCAGGTAAATTTGTTTGCGGAAAATATGGAAGTAAATGTCCTTCCGGTGGTTATGAACAAATCCATGGGATATATGAGGAGTGTGGCAGGTGTTGTAACCTATTTTATTATTACAATTATAGCTGTTTTTTTGATGCTGAAGGATTATGAAAAGCTGGTCAGGTGGATGCTTGAAAATAAGGATTTGGACGGAATCTGGGAGATTGCGGGAAAGGTAATCCGTTATTTCAAAACGTATATCAGGGCACAGGGGATGATACTTATCATTATCAGCGTATTGTGTGCAGTAGTGCTTTGCCTTCTTGGCATGGAGGGTGGGCTTTTGTATGGTCTTTTGACAGGAGTTATGGATTTGCTGCCATTTATCGGAACGGGTATTATGCTGGTGCCGCTTTCTGTTTTACAGTTTTTGAAGGGAAACTATTTTAAGACCGTGGCTGTTCTGTGCCTGTATGGAGTTTGTGCATTGATTCGTGAGGTTTTGGAACCGAAATTGATTGGCAATAAGGTGGGAATCTGGCCGGTGGGAATTTTGTTTGCGGTGTTTGCCGGTGTGCAGTTGTTTGGAATATTTGGGATTATCAAAGGCCCTATCGGCTTTGTGATTATTTGTGAGACCTGCCGCTATTTTTATGAAAAAGAAAAGCGGTCTCAAGAAAATGTTAAGGAAAGGGTGCAAGAAGGGGAATGAGCGACTTTTTTATTGTATTGCCAGGCAAGATTTGGTACTATGAATATAGAATCTTTGACAAGGACGGATGCTGCATTGAGACAGAAATTAGTTGATAAGTGGCAGGCACTTACAATAAAAAAGAAAATAATCAGCTTTGTCGGAGCTGTAGTGCTTATTATTACGTTGTCATTACTGTTTAATATATGGGTAGTGAAGTTTTCCCTGATGGATTTCAACAGCATTCTGGAGGATAATGCCAGGAGCAGTGAGCTCATGGTGGCACTTGAGAATGAGATAGAGCTTTTTGCCACCTATATGAAGACGCAGAACGAAGAAGATGAGAGACTGCTTAAGGATGCAATGGAAAGAACTGATCGGGCGGTGCATAACCTTCCTTCCCAATATAAGGATATCGGCGAAAGCAGGTATGCAAAGACCTGGTCTATTCAAAACAGTTATGAGACTTATTGTGAAAAAAGAGATGAGTTCCTTTCCCTGCATGAAGGAAGTGAAGGATATATTGTGAAGCTTTACCGGGTATATGACATGCAGAACTATTTGCAGGAATATGCGGAGGAACTGGTAACAGATACTCTGGAAGCAGGAAGTAATGAATACAGGCAGAAAATATCCGGTCTTATTGTATTACCTTTTGCGGTAATTGCGGCCGCTTTTATCTTATTGTTTACCATGATTAATCTGGCAAGACTGTTAAACCGTGCCATTATTATACCGATTATGGCATTGGTACAGGCATCACAAAATATTGCCAATAATAATTTTTTTATCAGTGATGTAGTGGTACAAAGCCGGGATGAAATGGGTGAGCTGGTAAATGCATTTAACAAGATGAAATATGCCACCGGACAATATATTACGGCTCTCGAAGAAAAAGCAAAGATGGAAGATTTGCTTCATAGGGAAGAGTTGCAAAGACTGGAAGTAGAAAAACGGCTTGAGAGTACAAATTTTGAATTGTTGAAGAATCAGCTGAATCCGCATTTCCTTTTTAATACGCTTAATGTAATAGGCGGAATGGCAAATTTGGAAGGAGCGGAAACAACTGAAAAAATGATTCGTGCATTAAGTTCCCTTTTCCGTTATAATTTAAAGACCTCCGGTTCACAGACGTTGCTTTCCCAGGAAATTCGAATAGTCAAAGATTACATGTATCTGCAACAGATGCGTTTTGGCAGCAGAATAGATTTTAATATCGAGTGTGAGCTTGATACCGAAAAATATATGGTTCCCACATCTTCCTTTCAGCCCCTTGTGGAAAATGCCATTATTCACGGATTGGCCCAAAAAGAAGAAGGCGGCAGAATAGTAATTAGGATTTGGGAGAAACAGCAAAAGCTGATGGTGACCATTACGGATAATGGTGTAGGTATGTCGGAGGAAAAGCTTAAAAAGCTGCAAAATGCGTTTGAAATGAATGATGGAACGCAGTTTGGAATTGGTTTGGGGAATATTTACAGGCGTATAAAAGGAATGTATCAGGAAGGGCGTATGGAGATATACAGCAAAGAAGGAGAGGGAACCACTATTTTGCTGATCATACCACAAGACGAGGAAAAGGAGTAAGGTATGCATTCAATATTGATTGCGGATGATGAGCCCATTGAAAGAATGTTTCTTAGTAAAATAATTCAGAAACACTACGGAGATCAGCTGACGATTGTACAGGCAGTCAATGGAAGAGAGGCGATTTCCCTGTTTGAGGAGCAAAATTGTAAAATAGCAATTCTGGATATAGAAATGCCCGGAATTAACGGACTTGCTGCAGCAGAAGAAATCCGAAAAAGGGATAAGGATTGCAGTATCATTTTCCTGACGGCTTTTGATGAATTTGGTTATGCCAAAAAAGCGATTTCCGTAAAGGCATTGGATTATCTTTTGAAGCCGTGTCCCGAAGAGGAGTTGATATCGGCTCTTGATGAAGCAGTCCGTTTGCTTGATGAAAGGGAAACACTCTTGGCAAGATTGCAAAAAGCAGAAGAGGACGCGGATGGGACAAGAGGAATGCAGGAGATCGGTGAAGGAAATATGAAGCCGGAAACGGTTCGCAGTAATCTTGCAAAGAGTATGATATTAGAATATATTCATACACACTATAAAGAAGATATTTCTTTACATGATGTAGCAGGTTCACTGCACTATTCAGAGGCTTATTTCTGTAAATTATTCCGTCAGTGCTTTGATAAGAATTTTACTACATATATAGCAGAATATAGAATCGAAAAAGCAAAACAGTTACTGAGTGATCCCATAATAAACATTAAGGAAGCGGGAGAAGAGGCCGGTTACAGAGATGCCAATTATTTTACAAAGGTTTTCAAACGGGTAACCGGACTTACGCCTAGTGAATATCGCATGAAAGCATTAAATATGCCTGCACATAAGGAGTAGAGTGTAAAAGAATGAGAGCAAGAATTATTATTGTTGTGATCTGTTGCCTGATGGCGGTGGCCGGGATAGTAGGTGTGATACGAAATGAGAGCATGATGGAAGGACCGGAGTATATATTTACGTATGCGGAAAATCAGCCTGATGATTATCCCACCACGCTAGGTGCTTATCGCTTTGCGGAACTGGTGGAAGAACGCACGGAGGGAAGAATAAAAGTTATTGTTAAAGCAGGCGGGGAACTGGGCGATGAATATTCGGTCGTTCAGCAGCTTGAATTTGGCGGCATTGACTTTACCCGTGTTTCTTTATCGTCGATTGCTGATGATTTGCCTAAGCTGAGTGTACTTCAGATGCCGTTTTTGTATAGGGATTCCGAACATATGTGGAAGGTTTTGGATGGTGAAATCGGTAAGGAGCTTTTAGAGGTATTTGATGATACCGATTTGATGGCACTTAGCTGGTACGATGCCGGAGCAAGAAACTTTTATAATTCCGTAATGCCGATTCAGTCAGTTGCCGATATGGAAGGCATGCGTATTCGTGTGCAGGA
>CAYWHY010000072.1:0-7386 GCA_964458255.1 uncultured Lachnospiraceae bacterium
TAATGCCGATTCAGTCAGTTGCCGATATGGAAGGCATGCGTATTCGTGTGCAGGAGTATTCTCTGATGGTAGATGTAGTGGAAGCGTTAGGCGCCACAGCAGTTCCTTTGGTTTACAGCGATGTTTATTCCGCATTAGAAAGAGGAACCATTGACGGGGCAGAGAATAACTGGCCGTCTTATGAAACGACAGGCCATTATGAGATTGCTAAGTATTATACGGTAGATGAGCACAGCCGTGTGCCGGAGGTTCAACTATGCGCACAGTCTACCTGGAACAGGCTTTCCACGGAAGATAGAGAGATTATTGCACAGTGTGCCAGAGAATCTGCACTTTATGAAAGGAAACTGTGGAAAGAACGCGAAAAGGCTTCGGAAGAATTGATTCTGAAAAAAGGAGTGCAGGTCACAACACTTACGGAAGCGCAAAGAGAAGAGTTTAGAAAAGCCGTGGATAGTGTGTATGAAAGCTACTGTGGAGAATATATGGATATCGTGGAAAAAATCCGTTTGACGGAATAAAGCTGACAGCAAGGTGCAATATGCATGATTAAAAAAGCAGAAAACTATTTTTCAACTGCATACTTACTTCTTATGTTTTGTGTATATCCTTTTTATGTGGAAGAGGGATATACGAACATCGGAGAAGCTAAAAATCGCTTTTTTGTTGCGGTATCAATGGCTTCTTTTGGTGTTCTTTTACTTCTTTACGGTATTCATTGGATAAGCAGGGCAAAGGAAAGAAAAAAAAACGGGCAGGCGTATCTGATAGACTGGGAGAAGGTTTCTGTAACGGATTTACTTATGCTTCTTTATGCTACCGAGATATTCCTGTCTTATGTGTTTTCCGATAATAAGGAGGAAGCTCTTTGGGGGACGAAAGGCTGGTATATGGGCCTTGTTCCGTTGCTTTTGCTTTGTGGTTTATATTTTTTGATTTCCCGTTTGTGGCAGGGAAATGAAATGATCATTTATCCGGTTATGGTATCGACGGCAGTGGTTTGTCTGTTGGGAATTTGCAATCGTTTTTCTTTTTATCCGATTGCCTTGGCAGGAGCACAGCCGGATTTTATATCTACACTCGGAAATATTAACTGGTTTTGCGGATTTCTTTCGGTGGTGGCACCGTTAGGAATCGGGGTGGTTGTAGTGAGAAAAGCTGATTGTGTATGGAAACAGACAGTGGTTTTTTTATATGCAGTCATTGTTTTTATGGCGGGCTTTGCACAGGGAAGTGACAGTGTCTTTCTGTGGTTTGGAGCGCTGTTTTTTTTGTTACTTTTTATTTCTTTGGATAAAAAAGAATATCTGGCGAGATGGTTTGTGCTTTTAAGCTTATGGGGATTGTCTGCATGGATGGTTAAGGCTTTGCGGATTTTGACTGTGGATCGATTTAACTATGAAACAAGCGGCATTTGTGGATATTTTACCGATTCACACGTCTCTGTGTGGATAATAGCCTTTGCTGCGGCGGGATACTTTTGGGCTAAGAGGCAGATGTATTTAGAGGCAGAGGAAAAAACGGTGTCCGGGGAAGGGAGAGAACGGATATTCCCTGAAGCAGAAAAAATACGAAAAAAAAAGCACACGTTAATTATATTTCCGATAGCAATTTTGGCAGTATGGATAGTACTTTCATGGACGAATACGACGTTTGGACTTCCTTTTCTTAAGGAGAACAGTCTGTGTACTTTTGACGGCAATTGGGGACATGGAAGAGGAATTACTTTTTATACCGGAATGAAGATTTTTGGAGAACTGCCGCTGCTTCAAAAAATGCTTGGAACAGGTCCGGATTGTTTTGCGGCCGTAGCATATGAGCTGCCTGAGATGGCATCCATGCTTCGCGGGTATTTTGGCAGTTCCAGATTGACAAATGCCCACAATGAAGTAATAACAGCGCTTGTAAATACGGGGGTTTTGGGAACTGCTTTGTATGTGAGTATATTATTCGTCAGCATCAAAAAGTATTTGAAGGCCGGCAGGAGTAATGCGATTTTTTATTTATTTGCCGTGAGTATTCTCGGCTATTTTATTCATAACATGGTAAGCTTTGCCCAGGTACTTAATTTCCCTTTTTTGTTTTTGATATTGGGAATGGGCGAGGCTGAGATGCGGGATTTGAGAGTAAGGGAGAGGGAGCCTTAAAGCTCCCTCAAATGATTTGTTAAGACGGGAATCATAACTCATGGCTGTCTCCTTAAGGCTTTATGTTTTTTATATTTTCTGATGCGAAGTATTCTGCGGAAAGCAAAAGGCAGGTAGTAGTACAGATAAAGAAGTCTGTCAACGGACAGGTCAAAGGGTTTTGTAATAAATAAATAGACTTTGCAAAAAAAGCGGTTCATCCACTGACCGATGCGAACTCGCAGCCTGCGAAAAATATTGCCGGATGGTGTCCCTTGTGAAAAGGTAAATGCAACAGTATTGCAATAGGTATAGATATCTTCGGGACAGCTTTCGGATTTTTTCAGACTGTTTAGAAATGCGCTTGCCATTTCGCAGTTGGGAAAGGAAATAAAGGAACGCAGGGCTAAATCAGCAGGTGTAGAAAAACAGCCTATGGAGAAGGCGGTCAGCCACCAGTGTTTATGCGTAAGGCGTGTAAGAATAGTATCGTTTTTAAATAGAGTAAAGGAAAGATTCAGCATATCCTTATCCTCTACACATTGAAAAAGAGTGGTGCCCCGTTCTGCTTCCTCTAATATGCGGTCTGCGTAATAGATGCCGATTTCACAGCCGGTGTTAATTCCGTATTGACCTTTCCAAAATTCAATGAGCCATGTCTTGCCGTCATAATTAAAGTAAACAGGCAGACAGTCAAAGTTTATATTAAAGTGATATGCTGTCCGGTCATACATAGTGCAGTATCCGAACATCCGCTGCCGGGCATCAATGCGTGAAGATAAAATATTTTTAGGAAGAACATAAAGATAGCCAAAAGGCTCAATTAAGCCGGTTAATGTGTCATGTTTTTTCTCCATGCACATGGAGCAGATTTTTTTGATAATTTTTTTCTTTCGCCAATGATTTATGCAGAAAAATAAGAGCAAAATCAGTATGAGAGTACCGAAAAACAGATACATGAGCAAGCTCCGTGGAAGTTGGTTTGCTATATTATATGAAATTTGTAAAAAGAAGTTGATAAAAAGGACTTGCTTATATTATGATTGGTATTGTTTAGTCGGAAGCCTTGGTGGTTTGTAAAAAAGTGCGAAGCATAATTTCATTCAAAGGACGGAAAAGCTCTTCCATGCCCAGGCGGGCGGGGTATTCCCGGGTTACCAGCGAGATTTCATTTTTAATTTTTTCGTTGACAGCCTGCTGATTTAAAGGAATCATGCCAAAGCATGCAGAACCGTATTGCTGATTACCTACGCAACAATTGATATAGGTTTTGGAAAAATCTACCCACTCGTTTTCAATGGCTTCTTTTTGAGAACCGGAAGCTGTCTGATATTCCGTCAGGTAAAGAGTCTTAGCATATTCCGTATATTTTTTTTGGGCTTTTTTGCGGAAAAGACCGGGACCGTTAGATGCCTGTATCTTTGCCATCATAAAAGCATGCATAAAATGATCAACGGTTCCCTTTTTGGGGTGATGGGAAAAGCGTCCTGCTAAATGTGAAGTAAATAGTTTTTCCATAATATCTCCTGATTTATATTAAAAAATTTATGTGTTGATATAGCAACTTTATTGTATCATACTTTTGATAAAAAGAACATCGACATGTGCAGCGGTTTGATGTTATAATGCAGAAGGTAGCAATCAGACAAGGCAGAAAGAGGAGCAATATATGCTGGAGGTTAAAAATCTGGTATTCCATCCGATTGATAACGGTGTGGAAAAAAGTATTATTGATAATATTAGTTTTACAATAGAAGATGGAGAAATGCTGGTAATAACAGGTCCGAACGGAGGCGGTAAGTCTACGATGGCCAAGCTTCTTATGGGAATTGAGAAGCCGGATGCCGGTCAGATTCTCTTAGACGGCGTTGATATTACAGAGTATTCCATCGCACAGCGTGCCAAGGCAGGAATCGGTTTTGCATTTCAGCAGCCGCCACGGTTTAAGGGAATGACGGTTGAGAGACTTCTTTCATTGGCAGCAGGATGTGAACTTTCTGAGAAAAAAAGCTGTGATTTATTAAGTAATGTGGGGCTTTGTGCAAGAGAATATTTGAAGCGGGAAGTGGACAATACTCTTTCGGGTGGCGAGATGAAGCGTATAGAGATTGCATCAGTACTTGCCAAAGAACACAAATTTTTTATTTTTGATGAGCCGGAAGCAGGCATTGATTTGTGGAGTTTTTCCATGTTGGTAAAGCAGTTTGAGGAGCTTCATAAGAACAAAAAAGAAAGCCTGATTCTGATTTCCCATCAGGAAAGAATTATTCAGATGGCGGACAGGATTATGGTAATCAGAGACGGTAAGGTAGATAAAATTGGGACAAGGGAAGAAGTATTTCCCGGATTGATGCGTCAGGAGGCAGGGTGCTGTTGTCAGGCACCTGCCTGTTCGTAGGAGAAAGGAAGAAAAAGTGGCAGAAATAGATCGTGTAACAGCTTCTGTTCTTGAGAAAATTGACAGTGCTGGTTTTAAACAGGAAGGTGCTTACAATTTAAGGTACAACGGATATTCCCTGTGCCATGGAAGTACCGAAAATATTACCATCAAGAGAAAAGAAGACAGACAGGGAATGGATGTTTATATCAGTGGCGAAACCAAAGGAGAAGAAGTGCATATTCCGGTGGTAGTATCTGTTTCCGGTATGACGGACGAGGTTTATAACGATTTTTATATTGAAGACGGTGCGGATGTTACTATTATTGCAGGCTGTGGTATTCATAACAGCGGATGCAATGATTCAAGACATGACGGAATCCATACATTCCATGTGGGAAAAGGTGCCAATGTCCGTTATGAAGAGAAGCATTACGGCGAAGGAGAGGGAACCGGTGCCAGAATTTTGAATCCTGTAACAAAGATTATTATGGAGGAGTCTTCTGTTTTTACACTGGATACCGTGCAGATAGAAGGTGTTGACTCTACCAAGAGAGATACAGAGGTTATCATGGGAGCAGACAGCAGACTTTTCGTAATGGAAAGACTGATGACACATGATAATCAGGAAGCAGTTTCTGATATGGAGGTGAGCCTGAACGGCGAAGGCTGTGCGGCGCAGATTATTTCAAGGTCCGTTGCCAAAGGAAAATCCGTGCAGACCTTCCATCCCAAAGCAATCGGAAATACACCCTGTCATGCACACATTCAGTGTGATGCCATTATTATGGACAATGCACAGGTTTGCGCGATTCCTGAAATTAATGCTAAACATATTGATGCGGCAATTATTCATGAAGCTGCTATCGGCAGAATTAATAATGAGCAGATGATTAAGCTCAACACATTCGGTTTAAGTGATGAAGAAGCGGAAGCAGTCATTATTGAGAACTTCTTAAATTAAGATGAGAATAGTCTGCATCCATATAGGACGATGCAGGAAAGGCAATATTTGAAATGAAAAAATTACTTGTTTATTTAAAAGATTATAAAAAAGAAACTGTACTGGGGCCTCTGTTTAAATTACTGGAGGCTTCTTTTGAACTTATTGTTCCCTTAGTTGTGGCGTCGATGATTGACGTGGGAATCGGGAATCACGACAAAGGCTGTATTTTGAAAATGTGCCTTATCCTGGCGGTGCTTGGATTGATTGGTCTTGTCTGTGCAGTGACGGCACAGTACTTTGCGGCAAAAGCGGCAGTAGGATTTGCAACAAAGCTCAGGCATGGTTTATTTGCACACATTCAGAGTCTGTCTTTTTCCCAAATGGACAAAGAAGGTACTTCCACCTTAATTACAAGACTGACAAGTGACATTAACCAGGTACAGTCAGGAGTTAATTTGGTACTTCGTCTGTTTTTGCGCTCACCTTTTATAGTGTTTGGTGCCATGATTATGGCTTTTACGGTAGATGCAAAGGCGGCACTTGTTTTTGTGGTGGTCATTCCGCTACTGTCAGTGATTGTTTTTGGCATTATGCTGATTAGCATTCCTTTATTTAAAAAAGTACAGGAAAAGCTGGATAAGGTTCTCGGTATTACGAGAGAAAATTTAACCGGCGTAAGGGTGATTCGTGCTTTCGGGACAGAAGAAGGAGAAATCCGCAAGTTTGATGAACAGACCGACGCCCTGAGACAGATGCAGGAGCTGGCAGGCAAGGTTTCGGCACTGATGAATCCACTTACTTATGTGGTGGTAAACGGCGGACTGGTTGTGCTTATCTATGTGGGAGCACTCCGTCTGGAGGCAGGACTTTTGACACAGGGACATGTAGTGGCACTTGTCAATTATATGTCGCAGATTTTAGTGGAGCTGGTGAAACTGGCAAATCTGATTATTACCGTTACCAAGGCCGTGGCCTGCGGTAACAGAATTCAGAGTATCTTTGAAATCCCTGCAGGAATGGAATTGCCTGCGGCGGATACGGGGGTAGCAGCCGGGCAGGAAGATTCTGCGGGATGCGTGGAATTTAATCATGTCAGCCTGCGCTATCATAAGGGCGGTGAGGAAGCCCTGACGGACATTCATTTTAAAGCAAATAAGGGAGACACCATTGGTATTATCGGAGGTACCGGCTCCGGTAAATCTTCGCTGGTAAATCTGATACCGCGGTTTTATGACGTGGAAACGGGCAGCGTTAAGGTTGATGGAAAGGATGTAAGAGAATATACACTTACAGAGCTTAGAGATAAAATCGGCATAGTCATGCAAAAGGCGGTTCTGTTTAAGGGAACCATCAGGGAAAACCTTCTCTGGGGCAATGAAAATGCGACCGATGAGGAGCTTTGGGAAGCACTTCGGACAGCTCAGGCAGAAGAATTTGTGCTGAAAAAGGAAAAGAAGCTTTATGAAATGATTGAGCAGGAGGGACGAAATCTTTCCGGTGGTCAGAAGCAGAGACTTTCCATAGCACGGGCACTTGTGAAGAAACCTGAAATACTGATTTTGGATGACAGCACATCAGCGCTTGACTATGCAACCGATGCTGCACTTCGGAAGGCATTAAAGGAAATGCCCGGAGAGACGACAGTGTTTATCGTGGCACAAAGAGCATCTTCCCTTATGCATGCGGATACGATTATCGTGCTTGACGATGGTAACGTAGAGGGCATGGGCAAACATGAAGAGCTTTTAAAGAGCTGTGAGGTATACAGAGAGATTTATTACAGTCAGTTCAGTGAGGATAGCAAAGAATGAAATCGGATAAGAAAAAAATCAATCAGAAAGAAACACTGATAAAGGTGTTGCGATATATTAAGCCGCACAGTTTTTTGATGCTGCTTACCATTATTATGGCGGCGGTGTCTGTAGTGCTTACCTTGT
>CAYWHY010000073.1:0-7285 GCA_964458255.1 uncultured Lachnospiraceae bacterium
ATATGTGTATGGTATAATACAACTCGATTTTGTGCGTACTATGGAGGTGCAGACGTGTATTACAACAACATTTTGGATTTGATAGGAAATACTCCTTTGCTTAGTCTTAAGGAAACAACAGGAAATAATATTTTTGCCAAGGCAGAGTTCTTAAACCCCGGAGGAAGTATTAAAGACAGAATTGCATTAAATATGTTAGAGGAAGCAGAGAAGAGCGGAAAATTAAAGCCGGGAATGACGATTATAGAACCGACTTCCGGAAATACGGGAATTGGATTGGCCTTGTGCGGTATCCGAAAGGGTTATAAAGTGATTATTGTAATGCCGGAAAACATGAGCGATGAACGAAAGAAAATTATTCATGCATTAGGAGCAGAGCTTGTACTTACACCGCCAAAGCTTAGTATCGGCGGTTCCGTAGATAAGGCTATGGAGATTGCAGCTTCATCGGATGAATATTTTGTGCCGCAGCAGTTTGAAAACCCTGCTAATCCGGCGGCTCATTATCAGACAACCGCAGTTGAAATCGTAGAGCAGCTCGGACAAAAGATAGATGTGTTTGTATCAGGCATCGGCAGCGGTGGAACACTTCAGGGAATTGCTTCCTATCTTTTAGAGAAAAACCCCGATTGTAAAATCGTAGCGGTAGAGCCTAAAAATGTATCTGCTCTTTTGGGAGATGAACCGGGGCTTCACCAGATTCAGGGAATCGGCGATGGATTTATACCTGAGGTTTTGGATACAGGCATCATTACCGACATCGTGGAGGTGACAGACGAAGATGCCATTTCCACAGCGAGGGAACTGGCAAGAGTACAGGGCTTTTTGGTAGGAACATCCTCAGGAGCCAATGTTTGGGCAGCTAAGAAAATGGCAGAAAAATATGGCAGGGACAAAGTAATTGTAACAATTCTTGCTGACAGAGCAGAAAGATATTTCAGCACGGCACTTATTTAAAATTATTTTTTGAATACGGTAAATTTATCCCACTATTTGCGAGCAGATAGTGGGATTTTTAAAAGTCCGTTTTATGGGACACAAATTTTAGTATCCTTTATTTAGAAACAGACGAGGAGGATACTATTATGAGAAAGTTAAGAGGATTATCATTTAACATTTTATTTTCGGTTATACTTATTTTTGTAATTGCATTCTGCATATCTGAGACAGTGTTCAGCCAAAGTGATCATGAAAGACAGATGGAAGAAAAATATTATGATGAGATGGAAGATGCTTATTTAAAAGAACTGAAATTATTCCTTACCGAAGAAGGCTACGCAAACAGCGGTGTTACCATGACAAGAGTGATTGATGAAAGCGGAGTGCGCAGATATACCGTAACCATTCATCATAAACTGATAGATAAAATGACAATGAGTGAGAGAAATGAACTGACAAAAGCATGCGGCAAAATAGCTTTTGCGGACGAAGAGAGTATATTCTGCCACAAATTTCTATAGACAGATGGTTAAATCATAAATGACAAGTCGGGACAGAAATATTATAATGGTAATATCAAGTAAAAGGAGGCAGCGCAGGTTATGACAAATATGCCTATTCCGCAGCAGATATACAAACACTTTAAAGGGAATCTTTATCAGATAGTTACATTGGCAGAACATTCGGAAACGGGTGAAGTACTTGTTGTTTATCAGGCCATGTACGGAGAATTTAAAATATATGCAAGACCGCTTGCCATGTTTACGGAAAAAGTGGATAAGAATAAATACCCGGAGGCTTCGCAGGAGTATCGTTTTGAACTTGTAAATGGTGAAAAGAGAGATGCAACAGTCAAAGAGAAGAGTGAAGGGACAATTGCCATAGATCCGCTTGTGCTTGAGTTCCTTGATGCGGATACCTACGAGGAGAGGCTGAACATTTTAGCGGCACTTCATCACCGTATCACGGATGACATGATTAATACCATGGCGATTGCCATTGATGTGGAAGTGGAAGAGGGCGATATAGAAGAACGCTATGAAGCATTGAAAAAATGCCTTCTTTTGTATGATAAGTTTGAGTGTAACAGACTCAGGTAATCAATATGGATGCAAAAATGAGAGATACCATTATTGCCTATGACTGCAAAGCGACAAAGGAAAGCATGATTGACGGTAAGTCTGTTCCGGTGAAGCTTTCCCTGCCTGATGAGATAGAAGAACCTCTCCTTTCCTGGTATGATGCCGGCAGAAGAATTTTGCCATGGAGAGAAGAACCTACACCGTATCATGTATGGGTATCGGAAATTATGTTGCAGCAGACAAGGGTGGAAGCAGTAAAACCTTATTATGACAGATTCATGAAGAAGTTTCCCGATATAGAAAGACTTGCCATGGCGGAGGAAGAAGTGCTTCTTAAACTGTGGGAAGGTTTGGGGTATTATAACAGAGTCAGAAATCTGAATAAGGCCGCTAAAATCATCATGGAAGAATATAACGGTAGAATGCCCGATACGTATGAGGAATTAATCGGGCTGCCGGGAATCGGCAGCTATACGGCAGGAGCCATTGCATCGATTGCTTATGGGAAGAAGCTTCCGGCAGTAGACGGCAATGTACTTCGTGTGCTTGCAAGACTCCGTACGGACGATAGAGACATTAGGCAGCAATCGGTCAAAAAGCAGATAGAAGAGGAGCTTTCAGACTGTATGTCAGAGAAGCGACCGGGAGATTTTAATCAGGCACTTATGGAGCTTGGAGCAATGGTATGTATTCCCACAGGGGTACCGAAATGCCGGGAATGTCCGTGGGAGAGGCTTTGCCTTGCCCACAAAGAAGGAAGAGAGACGGAGTTTCCCGTCAAAACGGCCAAAAAGAAAAGAGCGGTAGAGGACAAAACAATCCTTTTAATCAGGGATGAAAATAAAGCGGCATTGCAGAAGCGGCCATCCAAAGGTCTTTTGGCAGGCATGTATGAATTTCCGTGGATTTTAGGAAAACTGTCAGAAGAAGAGGTCCTTGCTTATTTGAAAAAGGAGGGCCTTTCCGTTCTTCACATTAAGCCAATCGGAGAAAGCAAGCATATTTTTACGCACAAGGAATGGCATATGACCGGTTATGCCGTAAAAGTAGACGAGCTGTCGTGTCAAAAAGAAAAGGCAGGTTTTATTTATGTGGAGCGGAAGGAGGTGGAGGAAAGATACCCGATTCCTTCCGCCTATGCCTACTATTTAAAGGCCTTTATGAATTTTTAAGTTTTACCGTATAGGAAAAACTTTTTCCCTGTGGTATACTGTAGCATAGTAAAATACAAGGTAATTCAAGTGATATAGAATGGAGCAAAAAGATGAAATTATTGACATTTGCAATCCCCTGCTATAATTCGGCAGCCTATATGGAAAAGTGTATTGAGTCTTTGTTACCCGGAGGGGAAGATATCGAGATTATTATTGTAAATGACGGTTCTACGGACACTACTGCAGAAATAGCTGACAGGTATGCAGCAAAGTATCCTACTATTGTAAAAGCCGTTCACAAGGAAAACGGTGGGCACGGTTCGGCGGTAAATGCCGGTATTGCCAATGCGTCCGGTTATTATTTTAAAGTAGTAGACAGTGATGACTGGGTTAAGGAAGAGGCTTATATGCAGATACTGGATGCCTTGCGTCACCTGACAGGCACAGAAAAAGTTTTGGATATGTTGGTCAGCAACTTTGTGTATGAGAAGGTGGGAGAGAACAGACATAAAGTGATGCATTACAGACATATTTTGCCCAAGAATGAGATTTTTACATGGAGTGACATTCACCATTTTTATAAAGGACATTATATTCTGATGCATTCCGTTATTTTCAGAACAAAGCTGCTGAAAGAATGCAGAATTAAACTCCCGGAGCATACTTTTTATGTGGATAATATTTATGTGTTTGAACCGCTTCCTTATGTCAAAAATATGTTTTATCTTGATGTGAATTTTTATCGTTACTATATAGGAAGAGAAGACCAGTCTGTGAATGAAGAAATTATGATTGGAAGAATTGATCAGCAGATTAAGGTTAACAAAATCATGATAGATTACATGGTTGCCAATAAAGCAATGATTGACCCGTGCAGAAAGTTAGAGCAGTATATGCTTAGTTATCTTGACATTATTACAACTGTCTCATCCATTTTACTGATTCGTTCCGGTACGGAAGAGAATCTCGAAAAGAAAAAGGAGCTTTGGAATTATATTAAGAAAAAGGACTGGATCCTTTACAGAAAGCTTAGATTCGGATTACTGGGACAGTGCACCAATCTGCCCGGTAAGAGTGGAAGGATGATATCTGTAGAAGGTTATAAGCTTTGTAGAAAATTCTTTAATTTTAATTAAAGAGATATCGGAAAAAATAAAGATCTGTCGTATCAGCGTATGAGCCGGTATAACAGATCTTTTTGTACTTAATGCTATGATATCTGACGGATTCTTCTGCGTTTTAAATATTTATGTGCCAGATAAACGGCAACAATATCGTAAGAATAAACGACCAGATACAGGATGACGGCCATAATAAATGCTGTCAGCACATCAAAAACAGAGTGCTGCTTCAAAAAGACGGTAGACAGTATAATAGATATACAAAGAAGCAGCGAACTGATAGGAACAATCTTATTTTGACAAAGCCTGGCATTTTTAATGATGGCAATGTGGGCACCTAACGAATTAAATACGTGAATACTGGGCCAGAGATTGGTGGGTGTATCCGTTTTATATAAACAGGTAACCAAATCGGTAAAAATATTATCTCTCGGCATAATATAGGGTCTTAAGTGATGCCCGTTTGGCCAGAGGGTAGATATTATCAGAAAAATGGTCATTCCCGTAAACAGAAATGTACACGTTCTGTAATAATCCCGTTTGTCCTTAAAAAAGAAGTAAACAATTACGCCGCCAACATAAATAAACCACAAAAGATAAGGAATAATAAAATATTCACAGAAGGGGATGACGTCATCAAGCTTCGTGTGAATCAGGACAGATGGTCTTACGACCGTCTTTTCCAGATAAGCAAACCAGACCAGATAAATGGCCATATAAACAATGGCAGGTATGATATGCTTATACTTTTTGTAATACTTTTTCATAATCTCTCCTCTAAAATGAATTACAACAGTATCTGCAAAGTATGATATATATGTTTTGCTTTTACTAAAATCTTTACCTATTTTATCAGTATTTTTTAGGATAGTAAAGGCTTTTTTTACGCTTGCCACTGTGTTTCCCTTGTGGTATAATAGACAGGATTACTTTTGTGACGCACGGAAGTGCGAAATGAGGGAAGAAACGAGGAGGAAAAAGAATGTATTCACTTGATGAAGTAAAGAAGGCAGACCCCGAAGTTGCCCGGGCGATTGTGGATGAACAGGAAAGACAGAACAGTCATATTGAACTTATTGCATCAGAAAACTGGGTAAGCAAAGCCGTGATGGCAGCAATGGGAAGCCCCCTTACTAATAAATATGCGGAAGGATATCCGGGAAAACGTTACTATGGCGGTTGCCAGTGCGTAGATGTAGTGGAAAATCTTGCCATTGAAAGAGCCAAAGAATTATTTGGTTGTGATTATGCCAATGTTCAGCCTCATTCAGGTGCGCAGGCAAATCTGGCAGTTCAGTTTGCTGTCTGTAATCCCGGTGATACCATTATGGGTATGAACTTAGACCATGGCGGACATTTAACACATGGAAGCCCGGTTAATATTTCCGGTAAGTATTTTAATATTGTTCCTTACGGTGTAAATGATGACGGGTTTATTGATTATGATAAATTAAGAGAGATTGCATTGGAATGTAAACCTAAAATGATTATTGCAGGAGCATCTGCTTATGCAAGAACCATTGACTTTAAGAAATTCCGTGAAGTTGCGGATGAAGTAGGCGCAGTGTTGATGGTAGATATGGCACATATTGCAGGTCTTGTGGCAGCAGGACTTCATCCCAGTCCGATGCCTTATGCAGATGTAGTTACCACCACAACCCATAAGACATTAAGAGGACCCAGAGGCGGTCTTATTCTTGCCAATCAGGAAGCAGCTGATAAATATAACTTCAATAAGGCAGTATTCCCGGGAATTCAGGGTGGTCCTCTGATGCATGTAATTGCGGCTAAGGCTGTATGCTTTAAAGAAGCTTTATCGGATGATTTTAAGAAATACCAGCAGGGTATTGTTGATAATGCACAGGCTCTTTGCAAGGGCTTAATTGACAGAGGAATCAGGATTGTATCCGGTGGAACAGATAACCATCTGATGCTGATGGATTTAACTACCTTTGATTTGACAGGTAAGGCAGTAGAGAAGATGCTGGATGAAGCACACATTACTGCAAACAAGAATACAATCCCCAATGATCCCAAATCTCCTTTTGTAACAAGCGGTATCCGTCTCGGTACACCTGCCGTTACATCAAGAGGCATGAACACGGAAGATATGGATCAGATCGCAGAAGCAATTGCGCTGATTGTTAAGGGCGGAGAGGAAAAGATTCCGGAAGCAAGAGCAATCGTACAGAAGTTAACAGATAAGTATCCATTAATCTAATCTGAAAATAAAAATAGAAGCCGGAAGACATATTTAGTCTTCCGGCTTTTTGACATATGTGGAGTTCTCTGCTGATTTATATTTAATAACCAAGTTCCTCGGCAACAAAGAAAATTTTAATTCTCCCCGCATGACCGCTTCTTCTTGTTATTACAATCTGATTGCAGATACAGTCAGGAGAAAGGCAGTCACCGCATCTTCCAGTGTGGAAACAAGGTGTATTTTTGTTGAGACGCTTTGTATTAGCAGGTGTAGCAATATCACGCACTCTGTTGTATCCGTCTTCCACATGGGAGACAAGCTTATTCATTCCAACAACCATAATAATATGCTTCGGACCATGAATCAGACATGCTGCGCGATTACCGTTTCCGTCAATATTAATCAGTTCACCGTCAAACGTAATGGCATTGGTACTCATCAAATAATAATCTGCCAAAACGGTTTTAGAAAAAATTTCCCGGCTTTCTTCCGGAGTTTTGGCAGTCATTCTGTCAATCAGGGTATATTTGCCGCTTTTAATAGCGTCCATCAATCCGCATTCCAAAACGGACTGGCTTCCTCCCCAGCTGACAGAAGAGCCTTCTTCCATCATATCAATGATGGCCTTTACACAGGAAGCACTGTCCTTAAAAAAATAACCTTCCATGTTTCTTTTTTCCAGATTTTTAATTACAGTTTCAACGGCTGACTGAAAAGCAAGCTGTTTCGTAGTCATAGGCACCCCTCCCAATTGGTAATAAATATTTTTTTAATTATAATAGAAAC
>CAYWHY010000074.1:0-7267 GCA_964458255.1 uncultured Lachnospiraceae bacterium
ATGGAATTTAAAATCTTGTGAAAAATGTTCGTAAAGGAGGGTATTTGCAGTGTTTGATTTTGAAAGACCAAATATTGAGGTAGCGGAAATCTCTGATGACAAGAAATATGGTAGATTTGTAGTAGAACCTCTTGAAAGAGGATACGGAATCACACTTGGTAATTCGTTAAGAAGAATTATGCTTTCATCATTACCCGGTGCTGCAGTTAGCAGGGTTAAGATTGACGGAGTGCTTCATGAGTTCAGTTCTGTTGAAGGTGTGAAAGAAGACGTAACTGAAATTATTATGAATATTAAGAGCCTTGCAATCAGAAATAACAGTGATACAAATGAACCTAAGACCGCATATATTGAATATGAGGGTGAAGGTGTTGTAAAGGCATCCGATATTCAGGTGGATCAGGATATCGAAATCTTAAATCCGGATCTTACTATTGCAACCTTGAGCGGTAAGAAGACTAAGCTTTATATGGAACTTACCATTACCAAAGGAAGAGGCTATGTAAGTGCCGACAAAAACAAGAGTGATGATTTACCGATTGGTGTTATTGCAGTAGATTCTATTTACACGCCTGTTGAGAGAGTTAATGTTACCGTAGAAAACACCCGTGTTGGTCAGATTACAGACTTTGATAAGCTGACACTGGATGTTTATACAAACGGAACTCTGGTTCCCGATGAAGCGGTTAGCTTAGCTGCAAAAGTACTTAGCGAACACTTAGGCCTTTTCATTGACTTGTCTGAAAATGCAAAAACCGCTGAGGTTATGGTAGAAAAAGAAGAAGATGAAAAAGAAAAAGTATTGGAAATGAACATTGATGAGTTAGAGTTGTCGGTTCGTTCCTATAACTGCTTAAAGAGAGCTGGTATCAATACAGTAGAAGAATTAACAAACAAGACTTCTGAAGATATGATGAAAGTTCGTAATTTGGGACGTAAATCCTTAGAAGAAGTACTTGCTAAGTTAAAAGAATTGGGATTACAGTTAAATCCCGGTGAGGAATAAAGCAATTTGGTAAGTCCGATGTGCACATATTGCATTCTCATGGTAGTAATCTGTGTATGCAGATTGCATGTAACAGCATTCGGCAAATAAGACCAAAGGGCGTGGCCGGATGTACCAAAACGGGTAGGAATGCCCATATGAGAAAAGGAGAGAATCTCCTTTGGAAAGGAGCCTGTTATGGCAAAATACAGAAAATTAGGAAGAACATCCGATCAGAGAAAAGCAATGCTTAGAAACTTAGTAACAAGCCTTGTTAACAACGGCAAAATCGTTACTACAGAAGCAAGAGCAAAAGAAGTTCAGAAAATTGTTGACGGACTGATTGCACTTGGTGTAAAAGAAAAAGACAACTTTGAAATGGTAGAGGTCGAAGCTAAAGTTCCTATGAAGGACAAAGACGGCAAGAGAGTGAAGGAAGTTGTTGATGGTAAGAAGGTTACCAAGTACGAAACTGTTAAGAAACAGATTAAGAAGGATATGCCTTCCAGAATGAATGCCAGAAGAAAAATGATTAAAGTTTTGTATCCTGTAACTGAAGTTCCAAAGGCAGTAGCGGGAAGAAAGAAAGGAACTAAGGAAGTTGATTTAGTTGCTAAAATCTTTGACGAATATGGTGTAAAATATGCAAGCCGCAACGGTGGTTATACAAGAATTGTAAAGATTGGCCAGCGTAAAGGTGATGGAGCAATGCAAGTTGTTCTTGAATTAGTTTAATAAAAATCAAAAAATCCGCAAATCTCTTCCGATTTGCGGATTTTTCTTTTTTAGCTTTGGCAGATTATTCTATAGACTTTTGAAAGTGTTGGTAATCCTTGCAGGAATTCCAGTCACCACCCCAAATAAAGCCATGTTCTTTAAAAAGCTTGTAGCATAAATCGTTTTCATCAATCTTATATGGAAATTTTTTTGAACGGTCAGCATATATTTCACTTCCAATAGGAGAAATATAGGTTTCACCGCTTGCATTTTCGTTAAATACCACATAAGGATTATAAAAGGGATTAATGTCAATTGCACACCCAATGGCATGCTTGCTTAAAGTGTTGGTTCCGTCTACTACACGGTAATTAAAGCATGAGGTATTGTTATCCAGCATAGAAGCAGCATCGTCGCCATTATATTCATCTATCAGGCGAATTTTTTCAATCTGGTATTCGTTTTGATACATTTCATAAAAGATTTCAATAAGATCCTGTGCAATTTTTTTATTGCAAATCAATTCTCCTGTCTGCACCTTTGCATGAAAATCATAATATAAAACATTCATATAGCATAAATCATCATAGGAAATAGCAAGAGAGCCGGCTTCCTCATGGGAGATAACATTGACAGCACTTACGGATGAGAGCGATGCCATGGATTCAGCAACAGGATACGAAATTCCGGTAATTTTGGCAATGACGGTATCCGTCAAAGGCTGATAGAAAAAACCATCGGCGTAATGTGTGCTGCTTTCAGTTTCTTCTGCAAGCGGTATAAACGGTGTCGGAGTGGAAAAAGCAGTCGCAGGTGTTGGCGGTGCAGTTGCCTTAGCAGGGGATGCGATTGTATCTGTTTGGGAATCCGGTGTTTTTTCCGGTGTTGCATAGGCAAGCTCAGGATTTCTTTCGGCATAATCGGAAAGTGTTTCCGAGCCGGAAGTAACTCTGACGATAACAGAGCAGAGTAATATCATTGTAATCAAAAAAACAAGTGGTTTTGTTAATTTTTCCATAGGTGACCTCGTATTAATATGTCTTAATATCTGCTACAAATAACATCATACGCTAAATCATAATCTATTGCAAATAAAAGAGATATCTAGTACAATAAATGGCAGATTGGATGCATGTTTAAAGCCATGGGAGATAACAAATGGGTATTGTAGAAACCAAAAATCTTGTATTTGAATATATACGAAGAGATGAAGACGGGAATGTAGAGGGAATCACACGTGCGGTGGATAAGGTTTCCTTGGATATAAAGCAGGGTGATTTTGTAGCCATTTTGGGACATAACGGTTCCGGAAAATCGACGTTGGCAAAGCATATCAATGCGATTCTTTATCCTACAGAAGGAACGGTATGGGTAGATGGAATGGACACCTCTGATGAGGATAAAATGTGGGATATCAGACAGAAAGCTGGAATGGTATTCCAGAATCCGGATAATCAGATTATCGGGCAAATTGTGGAAGAAGATGTGGGATTTGGTCCCGAAAATTTAGGCGTTCCCACTAAAGAAATATGGGTACGCGTGGAAGAAAGTCTTAAGGCGGTCGGTATGTATGAATTTCGCAAACATTCACCGAATAAGCTTTCAGGTGGGCAGAAACAAAGAGTGTCTATTGCGGGGGTGATAGCCATGCATCCTAAATGCATTGTGCTTGATGAGCCTACGGCCATGTTGGACCCAAACGGACGAAAGGAAGTAATCCGTGCCGTGCGTGCCTTAAATGATGTAGAAAACATTACAGTGGTGCTGATTACACATTATATGGAAGAAATAATTTATGCTGACAAAGTATTTGTCATGGATGACGGTAAAATAGCCATGGAGGGAACTCCCAAAGAAATTTTTTCACAGGTAGAGAAGCTTAAAAGCCTGCGTCTTGATGTGCCGCAGGTAACATTACTTGCACATGAACTCAAAAAAAGCGGATTGCCATTGCCGGACGGCATTTTGACCAAAGAAGAATTAATAAATGCACTGGGACTGTAGGAGGGATAAATGTCAATTATTTTAGACCATGTTAATTATATATATGAAAAAGATACGGCCATGGCTTTTCCGGCACTTACAGATATTAATCTGGTGATCCCGGAAGGGCAGTTCATTGGTCTGATTGGACATACCGGCTCGGGAAAGTCCACGCTTGTGCAACATTTAAACGGTCTTCTTAAGCCGACCTTTGGCACTGTTTATTACAATGGCACCGATATTAATGAAGGGGGCTTTAATAAGAAAGAACTCCGCAGTAAGGTAGGACTTGTTTTTCAGTATCCGGAGCACCAGTTGTTTGAAACCGATGTTTTTTCCGATGTCTGCTTTGGCCCCAGGAACTTAGGACTGGATAAAAAAGAAGTGGAGCTTAGAGCTTATGCTGCTTTAAAGCAGGTAGGGATTGCTGATGAGTATTTTTATCAGTCTCCATTTGATTTATCCGGCGGACAAAAAAGAAGAGTAGCAATTGCAGGTGTGCTTGCCATGAAGCCGGAAGTACTGATTTTGGATGAACCTACTGCAGGACTTGACCCGAAAGGAAGAGATGAAATCCTTGATCAGATAGCCAAACTGTGTGAGGAAACCGGTATGACAGTTATTTTAGTATCTCACAGCATGGAAGATGTGGCAAAGTATGTAGAGAGAATTATTGTTATGAACAAAAGTAAAATTCTTTTTGATGATGCACCGAAGGAAGTATTCCGTCATTATAACGAATTGGAAGAGGTGGGACTGGCAGCACCTCAAATTACGTATATTATGCAGGCATTAAAAGAAAAAGGACTTAACGTAGATACAGACATCACTACGATAGATGAGGCTAAAACGGCTATTATACAGGCTTTGAAAGGAACAATATGTTAAGAGATATTACGTTGGGACAATATTATCAGACAGATTCGGTAATACATCGCTTAGACCCGAGAGTCAAGCTGGTGGGAACACTGATTTTCATTATTTCCCTTTTTATTGCAGATAATTTCATGGGATATGCGATTGCCGGATTGTTTCTGCTTGCGGTGATAAAGTTTTCCAAAGTGCCTTTTAAGTTTATGGTAAGAGGAATGAAGGCGATAGTGTTTCTTCTTATTGTCGCAGTGGTATTTAATTTGTTTTTGACACCCGGAGAAGTGGTGCTTTCCGTGTGGAAACTTCAGATTACCAAAGAAGGCATTTATTTAGCGGCATTTATGGCAATCAGGCTTGTATTTTTGATTATGGGGTCATCTGTAATGACACTCACAACAACGCCTAATCAGTTGACGGACGGGTTGGAGAAGCTTTTAAATCCCTTGAAGTTTTTTAAGGTGCCGGTGCATGAGATTGCAATGATGATGTCTATTGCACTTCGATTTATTCCTATATTATTGGAAGAGACAGATAAAATCATGAAAGCACAGATCGCACGGGGAGCGGATTTTGAGAGTGGTAATCTGATTAAAAAAGCAAAAAGCATGGTTCCTTTACTGGTTCCGCTCTTTATTTCAGCATTCAGAAGAGCCGGTGATCTGGCAACGGCAATGGAGGCAAGATGTTACAGAGGCGGTGATTTAAGAACAAAAATGAAGCCGCTTATTTACCAAAAAAGAGACAGATTTGCTTATCTGTTTGTATGTGCTTATTTAGGAGTATGTATTATAGTAGGAGTAATTCTATTATAAAGTGAAGGAAAACTTGCAAAAATGGTAGGAAATGGAAATGAAAAGAGTTATGCTGGTGGTGGCCTATGACGGGACAGATTACAATGGATGGCAATTACAGCCGGGAGTCAGAACCATTGAAGGAGAACTTAACAGAACTTTGAGTGAGCTGCTTCGTGAGGAAATTCAGGTTATTGGAGCAAGCAGAACCGATTCCGGTGTGCATGCACTTTGTAATGTGGCAGTGTTTGATACTAATGCAAGAATTCCTGCAGAAAAAATATCATATGCTTTAAATCAAAGGTTACCGGAGGATATCAGAATCCAAAAATCCATGGAGGTTTCCCCGAAGTTTCATCCCAGACACTGTGACAGCAGAAAAACATATGAATATCGTATTTTAAACAGACAGTTTCCGATTCCGACCAAACGTCTTTATGCTCATTTTACGTATGTGCCGCTTGATGTGGAGCTTATGAGGCAGGGAGCCGCCTGTTTAGCCGGTAAGCATGATTTTAAAAGCTTTTGTGCTGCTGCCGCAGTAGTGGAGACTACGGTCAGAACAATAACGGATATTCAGATTGAAAAGTCGGAAGATGAAATTGTAATCAGGGTTTCCGGTACGGGCTTCTTATATAATATGGTAAGAATCATGGCAGGTACTTTGATAGAAGTGGGCAGAGGAAGTTACGCACCGGAGCATGTCAAAGACATTTTGGAAGCAAGAGACAGACAGGCAGCGGGGCCGACTGCACCGGCCTGTGGACTGACGCTTGTAAATTATGAATTTTTATGTGAAAAAATTAAAAAGACAGTTGACACACGTGGATGCGTATAATATAATATTTCAATGTGACGAAGTTTGGTAATGCTATGCCAATAGCCCCGGCAGAGCATTATAAATAGAGTACCCGATATGATATTTAGAATTCAGAAGCATGGCCCGGACATCCGTGCAGATGAGGGAAGAGTATCAGGAGAAAATGGTGTGCTATGCACATAGATAAGTTTAAATGGAGGTAATACAATGAAAACATTTATGGCTAGTCCTGCTACAATCGAAAGAAAATGGTATGTAGTAGACGCTGCAAATATGACACTCGGACGTTTAGCTTCTGAAGTTGCGAAGGTTTTAAGAGGTAAGAACAAAGCAATCTTTACTCCTCACATGGATACAGGTGATTATGTAATTGTGGTTAATGCGGAGAAGATTAAAGTAACCGGTAGAAAATTAGATCAGAAAATTTACTATCATCACTCCGATTATGTTGGTGGAATGAAAGAAACAACATTAAGAGAGATGTTAGCAAAGAAACCTGAGAAGGTTGTCGAGCTTGCTGTAAAAGGCATGCTTCCCAAAGGACCTTTAGGCAGACAGATGTACACAAAGCTTCACGTATATGCAGGTCCTGAGCATCAGCATGCAGCTCAGAAACCCGAAGTATTAACATTTTAATCAAGGGACTGAAAGGAGAAAATAAAGATGGCTAAAGCAGCAAAATGCTACGGAACAGGTAGAAGAAAAAAATCAATTGCCAGAGTATATTTAGTGCCCGGCAAAGGAAATATTACAATTAATAAGAGAAGCATTGATGAGTATTTCGGACTTGAAACTTTAAAGGTTATCGTTCGCCAGCCCTTAGTTGCAACTGAAACAGCTGAAAAGTTTGATGTTTTGGTTAATGTGCATGGTGGTGGTTATACAGGTCAGGCAGGTGCAATCAGACATGGTATCGCAAGAGCTTTACTTCAGGCTGATGCAGACTTCAGACCTGTGCTTAAGAAAGCAGGATACTTAACAAGAGATCCTCGTATGAAAGAAAGAAAGAAGTACGGTCTCAAAGCAGCAAGAAGAGCACCACAGTTCTCAAAGAGATAATTACTCGATTACGAGAATTTCGAGAAAAGCCCAGTTTAC
>CAYWHY010000075.1:0-6842 GCA_964458255.1 uncultured Lachnospiraceae bacterium
GTTAATGCGTCTACAAAGTATGTATTAACCGAATCCTGTTCTACTTCTGCATTAACTGTCTGAATACGTGAATATACGTCGTCAGCAATGGCTTCGTCATATTCAGCCTGTGTAATATATCCCTGCTCTAACATATTGGTAAGTACTTTTTCGCGTCTCTTTGCGTTTTCCTCCGGATGGGAAATAGGATTGAATCTTGAAGGATTCTGTGTTATACCGGCGATAACCGCACATTCGGAAAGCGTCAGTGTATTAACGGATTTGTTAAAATAGCGAAGAGAAGCAGCTTGTACACCTAATGTATTCTGTCCGAGGTTGATGGTATTCATGTAATTGACCAAAACTTCATTCTTAGTCATGGTCTTGCTTAATTCGATGGCAAGATACTGTTCCTGAATTTTACGCTTTAAACTTTCTGAAAAGCTGTCTTCAGAAGTCCATCCTGTAAATACATTATTTTTAAGAAGCTGCTGTGTGATGGTACTTGCCCCTTCAGAAAAATGAAAGCCGTTTGATATACCTACATAAGCCGCACGGAGAATTCCTTTGATATCAATGCCGTTATGCTCATAAAAACGTGCGTCTTCTATAGCAACAAATGCATGTGCCAGATCATCGGGAATCATATCCTGAGCAACCGGAATACGATTAGAGTCGGCCGCAATCAGTTTACCAATCTGGTTACCTTCAATGTCATAAACAAAAGTAGAAAAACCGGTAGGGGTAACATCAATATTTTCTATGCTGGGTGCGGTATCAATGATGCCTTTAAAAACACCGATTCCCATGCTTGCACCGATAATGGCAAAAGCAATGCAACCTAAAAGTGATAAATTGAGCAGGGCAAGGAGCAGCTTATGGCTCCATTTAATCCCGGCAGCATGCAGGGCCTTCTGTTTGGAACGAATACCCTTTTTACTGTAATTCATGTATATGCCTCCATATTAATTTGTCAAGTCATAATTTTGTCCATACATACAGAGTATACCAAAATGTCAAACCGAAATAAAGGTTTTTTATTGTTTATTAAGAATTGTTCACAATTTGATACACTTTTATACAGGAATCAGAATGACTTTCATTTGTCATAAAACAAGCCATGTGGTATACTCAATATCAGAAATTATAAGAAAAGAAACATGTTGATGAAATATAGGAGACTGACCGGGAATCAATGAAAATGGCAAAAGAAAAACTGGCACTTGAAATGATTGAAAGACTAAAAAAGGAGTACCCGGATGCAAAATGCTCTCTGGATTATAATCAGGCATGGAAATTACTTGTCAGTGTCCGTCTTGCGGCACAGTGTACAGATGCGAGAGTTAATGAAATCGTACCGAAGCTGTATGAAAAATTCCCCGGTGTGGAAGCACTGGCAGATGCTGATGTGGATGAAATTGAAAAGATAGTAAGACCTTGCGGTTTGGGGCACAGTAAGGCAAGAGATATCAGTGCCTGTATGAAACAAATCAGGGACAAATATAACGGAAATGTACCGGATGATTTTGATGCACTTTTAACTCTTCCGGGAGTGGGAAGAAAGAGTGCCAATCTCATTATGGGGGATGTATTCGGGAAACCGGCCATTGTAACGGATACGCATTGTATCCGCCTTGTAAATCGTATGGGATTGGTGGATGGTATCAAGGAACCTAAAAAGGTGGAGATGGAGCTTTGGAGGATTATTCCTCCCAAGGAAGGCAGTGATTTCTGCCACAGACTTGTTTATCACGGAAGAAAGGTGTGCACGGCAAGAACAGTGCCTTATTGTGGTAAATGTTGCCTTAAGGATATTTGCCCCAAAATCGGTGTATAGAAGGAAAAATATGAGTGATAAGGAAAACCGGAAACAGAACTTTCCACCGTACAAAATTGTGTACGAGGGCGGTGTGGGAGAAATTGTAGAGAAAAAGTCAAGGTTTATTGCCACAGTGGCTCCTGTAGAGAGCGAAGCAGAAGCAGCAGCGTTTATTGAATCTGTCAAAAAGAAATATTATGACGCCAGACACAATTGTCCGGCCTTTGTCATAGGAAAGAACAGGGAACTGACAAGATGCAGCGATGACGGAGAACCGGGTGGAACGGCAGGAAAACCTATTTTAGAGGTGCTGTTAGGAGCAGGGATTACCAATACTGCGATTGTGGTTACCAGATATTTTGGAGGGACACTTTTAGGAACGGGCGGACTTGTTCGGGCTTATACACAGGCAGCACAGGAAGGCATCGCAGCCTCTAAGGTGGTCACTATGCGCTACGGTGCAACGATGCGGATAGAGGCGGATTATACAGATCTTGGAAAAATACAGCATTTACTCGGAAATAAAGAGATACCGGTACTTTTTTCCGATTATACGGATAAGGCGGCACTTACTGTACAGGTTCCCGGGGAAACGGCGGAAGGTCTTATGAAAGAAGTGGCTGACAGTACCGGCGCCAGAGCGGTTGTGAAAATTACCCAAAAAGGATATTATATGGAAAAACGGTAAGGAAAAAGGAGAACTGCCATGGAAGAGAAAAGAGATGCAGAAGTAATCAGAGAATTGCTTGAAACAAAGCAGTATACCAGTCTTCGCCAGAAAATTGCCGATATGAATACAGCGGATATTGCTACGGTGATAGAGGAGATGGAAGAAGAAGAACTGCTTAAAATCTTTCGAATTTTGCCAAAGAACATGGCAGCGGATGTGTTTTCTTATCTGGAAGTGGACAACCAGCAGTATATCATTACCAGGCTTTCTGTGCGTGAAGCCGGTAATATTATTGATAATCTGATGGCTGATGATGCCACTGACCTTTTGGAAGAAATGCCTGCCAATGTGGTAAAAAAACTCCTCGCCAGTGCAAGTGCTGAGACAAGAAGGGATATCAACCATTTGTTGCAATATCCCGAAGATTCTGCCGGTAGCATTATGACGGTGGAGTATGTGGATTTAAAAGAAAATATGACTGTAGAAGACGCCGTTGCCCGTATCAGACAGGTAGGTGTTGACAGTGAAACTATTAACATCTGTTATGTGCTGGATGCCAAGCGTAAGCTGGTAGGTACGGTCGCCCTCAGATATTTGCTGATTAGTCCTTCGGATGCGATAATCAGCGATATTATGCATGAAAACGTTGTTTCCATTCATACCCTGATGGATCAGGAAGAAGTAGCCGGACAGTTCAAGAAATACGACTTTATTGCCATGCCGGTTGTGGATAATGAAGAACGTCTGGTAGGTATTATCACAGTCGATGATATTGTGGATATCATGGAAGAAGAAAATACAGAGGATATCGAAAAGATGGCAGCTATCGTGCCAAGTGATAAGCCTTATATGAGAACCGGTGTATGGGAAACTTTTGGAAAGAGATTTCCATGGTTGCTTTTACTGATGGTTTCCTCAGTTTTTACGCAGGCTATCATTACTTCCTTTGAAGAAGCATTGAGTGCCTGTGTAATATTGACTGCGTTTATTCCTATGCTGATGGGAACCGGCGGAAATGCCGGAGGACAGGCAAGTGTAACAATTATTCGAAGCCTTTCCCTGGGAGAAGTCGAGTACAGTGATGTGCCGCGTATTATCTTTAAGGAAGTTCGGGTTGCAGTCATTTGCGGGGTGGCGCTTGCGGTTGCTAATTTTGCAAAACTGATGATTTTTGACCGTGTCGGGCTGTCTGTTGCACTGGTGGTAAGCTTATCATTGGTTGCAGTGGTGCTCCTTGCCATGTTTGTGGGGTGTATCCTGCCCATTGGCGCGAAAAAAGTCGGTTTTGATCCTGCAGTTATGGCAAGTCCGTTTATTACAACGATAGTGGACGCATTGTCACTCATCGTGTATTTCCAGTTTGCAACAATGCTGCTCGGGATATAAATGCCTGTTAAATGAACAGCTAAAACAGTAAAAAATAAAAATGCAAGGGTTTTGACAGGTATCCGTCTGACTGACAGGGAAAATCAACTGCCCTTGCATTTATTTTTTTAATTTTGCCCTAAGGAAGCTGCTCTCATCGCGGTTCTTTTTCTCATGGTAGGATCCAGAATTTTCTTGCGGATGCGAAGAGAAGTAGGAGTTACTTCCAAAAGCTCGTCGGTATCAATAAATTCCAGTGCCTGTTCAAGACTGAGAACCTTAGGAGGTGTTAATCTTAAGGCTTCGTCTGCACTTGAGGAACGTGTGTTGGTAAGCTGCTTTTTCTTACATACGTTAAGCTCGATATCTTCACCACGACCGTTCTGCCCGACCACCATACCGGAGTAAACCTTTTCACCGGGACCAATAAAGAGAGTGCCGCGTTCCTGTGCATTGTAAAGACCGTAGGTAATGGCTTCTCCCGCTTCAAAAGCAATGAGAGAACCCTGCTTACGGTACTGGATGTCTCCCTTATAAGGACCGTATCCGTCAAAAATGGTATTCATGATACCGTTTCCTTTGGTATCGGTCATAAACTCTCCGCGATAACCAATCAGACCTCTTGAGGGAATGGAAAATTCCAACCTGGTGTAGCCGCCGGAAACAGCACTCATGCCTTGCAGTTCCCCTTTTCTCCGGCTGAGTTTTTCGATGACATTTCCCGAAAATTCTTCGGGAACGTCAATATAACAAAGCTCCATAGGCTCTGATTTTTTCCCGTTTTCATCTGTTTTGTAAAGAACTTCCGCCTTGCTGACTGCAAATTCGTAGCCTTCACGGCGCATATTTTCGATTAATACAGAAAGATGTAATTCACCACGACCGGAAACCTTAAAGGCCTCTGTTGTATCCGTTTCTTCCACACGCAAGGAAACGTCCGTATTCAATTCACGGAACAGGCGGTCACGCAGATGACGGCTGGTAACATATTTTCCTTCCTGACCTGCTAAGGGCGAGTCATTTACAATAAAATGCATGGCAATGGTAGGTTCTGAAATTTTCTGGAAGGGGATAGGATTCGGTGCTTCGGGTGAACACAGGGTATCACCGATATGAATATCGGAAATACCTGAGATGGCTACGATAGAACCGATTCCTGCTTCGGAAACTTCTACTTTATTTAAACCTTCAAATTCATACAATTTACTGATTTTCACTTTTTTCTGTTTGTCCGGGTCATGGTGGTTCACAATGACAACCTCCTGATTGACTTTAACAAGTCCGTTGTCAACCTTACCGACACCGATACGTCCTACATATTCATTGTAATCAATTGTGCTGATTAATACCTGGGTTCCCGCATCAGGATCTCCTTCAGGAGCGGGAATATAATTAAGAATGGTTTCAAACAGGGGAATCATATTGGTTCCCTGTGTATTTACATCCAGGGAAGCAATTCCTGATTTGGCAGAGGCAAAGATAAAAGGACAATCAAGCTGTTCTTCATTGGCATCAAGTTCGATAAAAAGTTCGAGGACTTCATCGATTACCTCATTGGGGCGTGCCTCCGGTCTGTCGATTTTGTTGATGCAGACAATAACGGGAAGCTGTAACTCCAGTGCCTTACGCAGTACGAATTTAGTCTGTGGCATGGCACCCTCAAAGGCATCTACTACAAGAACAACGCCGTTTACCATTTTAAGGACACGTTCTACTTCACCGCCGAAGTCTGCATGGCCCGGTGTGTCGATGATATTGATTTTTGTATTTTTGTAGGTAACGGCCGTATTTTTAGATAAAATGGTAATGCCACGTTCTCTTTCAATATCATTGGAGTCCATGACACGTTCTGCCACATCCTGATTTTCACGGAATACACCGCTTTGCTTTAAAAGCTCGTCAACTAAAGTGGTTTTGCCATGGTCAACGTGAGCGATAATGGCAATATTTCTTACATCTTCTCGTTTTTGCTTCATAATCACAATGCCTTTCTAATTGCACAAATTTTCAAAACTTAATTAGTATAGCACCAACAGAAGTACTTGTAAACAGAAATACTGCAAAAAACCGCGATGAATAAATGTTCTTTCTATGGATAAAACGTGATATATATAATAATGCATACAGGAAAAAATTCTTAAAGTGTAAGAAGGGAGAACAACAATGACAGATAAGGTAATCGAAAATAACCAGGTGGTAATCATGGGAGAAATCGTAAGTGATTTTATATTCAGCCATGAAATTTTCGGGGAAGGCTTTTACATGGTAGACGTAAAGGTGGCAAGACTTAGTGATTCGAATGATATTATTCCGCTTATGGTATCGGAAAGACTATTGGATGTGGATGCAGATTATAAAGGAAAGAACATTATGGTTTCCGGGCAGTTCCGCTCCTACAACAGGCATGAAGAACGAAAAAATAAGCTGGTACTTTCTGTATTTGCAAGAGAAATTGAGTTTGTGGAAGAGATTGAAGAAAGTGCCAAATCAAATCAGATTTATTTGGATGGCTACATTTGCAAAGAACCCGTGTACAGAAAAACACCTCTCGGAAGAGAAATTGCGGATTTGCTGTTGGCTGTAAACAGACCTTACGGCAAGAGTGATTACATTCCCTGTATCTGTTGGGGAAGAAACGCCAGATATGCCAATCATTTTCATGTAGGAACCAGATGTGAAATCTGGGGAAGAATTCAAAGCAGGGAATACATGAAAAAACTTTCGGAGGAAGAAGTGGAAAAGAGAGTAGCATATGAGGTTTCCGTAAGTAAACTGGAATTATTGGAGGGCTGTGATGAAAGTCCTATTCTGGCATAAGTGTGAGCGTTGTATTATTTAACAGGTACTGAAAGGTTCCGGGAAAATTATAACAATTATAACAAATCATAGCATCTGTGCATTGACAGCCGTCCTGCATAGTGCTATGATTGTTTTAATTACAAACAATTACATAAACGAGATAGAGGTTGCGTGTTTTATGAGTAATTTTTTGGATGTGGCAGTCACATA
>CAYWHY010000076.1:0-6627 GCA_964458255.1 uncultured Lachnospiraceae bacterium
TGATCAGGAAGAGGCCATGAGTATTTCCGATTTGATTGTGGTTATGAAGGAAGGTGTTATCCAACAGACAGGCAAACCCCAGGATGTTTATACTAATCCTGTAAATCTGTTTGTGGCAAAGTTTTTGGGAACGCCGCCGATTAATGTATTTAACGGAGAAGTAAAAGACGGCAAATTGTATATAGGAGAAGCAGCCGTTTTAGATGTGAAGGATGTCCCTGGTCAGGAAGTGATTATCGGTATCAGACCGGAAGGCTTTATTTTAAAGGAGGACGGACCACTTTCCTGCACACTTACGGAAGTGGAAGTGATGGGGCGTGATATCACAGTGGTTTCTACCCACGAGAAGTCCGAAAACGTGGAAATCCGTTCCATTATCAGTGCGGAAAACGAGGTAAATACTAAGGCGAAGGAAGTACGTTTTGCACTGAAACCCAATAAGGTACATATTTTTAACAAAGAAACAGAAGAAAGAATTTATTTTAATCCAGACTAAAACGGGAGAGACAGAAAATGGAAAATAGAAATGCAAAAGCCTGGTTGTACCTTTTGCCGGCGATTCTTTTTCTGGGCGTTTTTATGGTATATCCGTTAATAGATGTTTTCATTTATTCATTTGAAGAAGGATATAACTCGGCCTCCCAGACTTACTACGGCGTTGGTTTATACAATTATTCTTATGTATTGCATGACCCTTACTTTTTGCAGGCGGTCAAAAATACATTTATACTGGTTATTTTTACGGTGCCCATATCTACGGGAATTGCATTGCTTATTTCGCTGGGATTAAGTTCCATCAAAAAATTAAAAGATTTATATCAGACTATCTATTTTTTGCCCTATGTAACCAATACATTGGCAGTAGGACTGGTATTTATGATTTTGTTCAAAAAAACACCGTATACGGATGGACTTGCCAATCTGATAATCGGTTGGTTCGGTGCAGGTACCATAGACTTTATTGACGGACCATACTGGGCAAAAATGTTTGTTTTGTGCTTTTATACGGTTTGGGTTGTTTTACCGTTTAAGATTTTGATTTTAACAAGTGCCCTTGCATCCGTAAATCAGAGCTATTATAATGCAGCGAAAGTGGACGGTACATCGAGAATAAGAATTTTTACAAAAATTACGCTCCCGATGATTTCACCGATGCTTTTTTACCTGATTATTACGGGATTTATCGGTGCGTTTAAAGCCTACAGTGATGCGGTTGCTTTATTCGGTACGGATTTGAACGCAGCGGAAATGAATACGATAGTGGGATATGTTTATGATATGCTGTATGGTAACAGCGGCGGCTATCCGTCTTATGCGTCGGCAGCAGCGATTATATTGTTTGCCATTGTGCTTACCATCACATGTATTAACTTACTTGTCAGTAAAAAACGTGTATATTATTAGTTGGAGTTTTTACTATGGAAAAACCGGTTGATTATGAGAAAATTGAAAAATCCGCAAAAAGGCAGAAGACGGTGATAAATACCATTATCTATGTGCTTTTGACGGTCTGGGCGACGGTGGTACTTTTTCCTTTTTACTGGATGCTTTTAACATCTGTAAAGAGCTACAGTGCTTATAATTCGGAGTATATTCCGGAGCTTTTTACGCTGTCACCGACTTTGCAGAATTATGTGGATGCGTTTACGGCGGTGCCGCTTGTTGGTTATTTTATCAATACGCTTATTTTTACGCTTGCAACAACGGCAATTATGCTGATTGTGACAACTCTTGCGGCGTTTGCTTTTGCACGGCTTGATTTTAAGGGAAAGAATATCGTTTTTACCCTGTTTCTTTCCTTAATGATGATACCCAATGAACTTGTAATTATTACAAACTTTGTAACTGTCACAAATCTGGATATGCGTAACACCTTTTTGGGACTGATACTGCCGTCGGTTACGTCAGTATTTTACATCTATCTTTTGAAAGAAAATTTTGAGCAGATACCGGATGAGCTGTATTATGCGGCAAAAGTGGACGGTACATCAGACTTTAGATATCTGCGGAGAGTCATGATACCTATCTGCAAACCGACATTGATAACCATAACAATATTAAAAGTAATCGAGTGCTGGAACTCTTACGTCTGGCCCAGATTGATTACGGACGAGGAAGCTTATTTCCTTGTTTCCAATGGAATTCAGGAGATTCGCGAAAATGGATTCGGTCGTGAAAATATTCCGGCAATGATGGCGGCGGTAGTGGTAATTTCGATTCCCCTCATTATTTTATTTTTAATCTTCCACAAGAAGATAATGGAAGGTGTGTCAAGAGGAGGAACCAAAGGATGATGAAACTACGGAAAAAATCAATGTTTTTCCTAGTGACAGCAATTTTTTGCATGTCGATTATGACAGGCTGTCACGGTTCTAAAGAACAGAGTACATTTAAAATTCCGGAAGAGTTTGATACTGTGAAAGAGTATGAAATTACATTTTGGGCCAAAAATGATACCAACATAACACAGACAAATATTTATGAAAAGGCAATAGCGGATTTTGAAGAGCTGTATCCGAATATCACCGTAAATTTGCGGTTGTATACAGACTACGGAAAAATTTATAACGATGTTATTACCAATATTGCAACCAATACAACACCGAATGTCTGCATCACGTATCCGGATCATATTGCAACCTATCTGATGGGAGAAAACAGCGTTGTTCCACTAAATGATTTGTTTGCGGATGAAAAATACGGACTTGGAGGAAGTGAAGTCAGATTTGACTCGCCTGCACAGGAGGATATTATTCCGCAGTTTTTGGAGGAGTGTGCTTTCGGCGGCAATTATTATGCCATTCCTTATATGCGTTCCACAGAGGCCTGCTATGTAAATAAAACGTATGTGGAAGCGTTGGGATATACCTTACCTGAGATCCTTACATGGGACTTTGTCTGGGAGGTATCCGAGGCGGCAGCGAAAAAGGATGCGGACGGCAATTTCCTGCTAAACGGTCAGAAAGTAATGATACCCTTTATTTATAAGTCGACGGATAACATGATGATTCAGATGCTTAAGCAAAAAGAGGCAGGTTATTCGACAGATAACGGAGAAATTCAGATTTTTAACGATACCACAAAGGATCTTCTGTATATGGTTGCGGAACATGCAAAGACAGGTGCCTTTTCCACCTTTAAAATTTCGAGCTATCCGGCGAATTTTTTAAATGCCGGTCAATGTGTTTTTGCAATTGATTCCACCGCCGGTGCAACATGGATGGGAACGAATGCACCTCTTTCCGACATCAGCGAGGATAAGCTTGTGGAATTTGAGACGGAGGTTATGACGGTTCCCCAGTTTGATACGGAAAATCCAAAGATGATATCACAGGGACCATCTGTCTGTGTGTTTAATAAAGAAGATTCGCAAGAGGTTTTAGCTTCATGGCTGTTTGCCCAGTATCTGCTTACCAACGAAGTGCAGATTGCCTATTCGCAAACGGAAGGATATGTGCCTGTGACTGCAAAAGCACAGGATAGCAGGGAATATCAGGAGTATCTTTCAAGGTGTGGTGAGGACAATGAAACCTATTATGATGTCAAGATAAAAGCATCAAAGCTGCTACTCGATAACACGTTAAACACCTTTGTAACACCGGTGTTTAACGGTTCAGCCTCTCTTCGTGATGCTGCGGGACAGATGATTGAAAATATAACAAAATCTGTCAGAAGAAAAGAAACGGTTGATGATGTTTATATGGAAAAACTTTATGGTGATATGATGTCTTTATACCGGTTAGATCAGGTGGGGAACAAGGACAATCCTGTATCCGGGGAAAAAGTTGATTTGGGGGAACTTCCGAAAACATCGGTAATCCTTTTATCCTCATTGGCAGGTGCATGGGTACTGATTATTTTGTATGTGGTTTTTGAGACAATTAAGAAGAAAAATGTCAAATAGGGGAAGATAAATATTGATTTATTAAAAGTATGGTGTATAATAAGTTTTGTTTTTTAAGACTTATTTAAAGAGGAGAATGAAAAATGAAAAAAATTGTTGCATTATTATTAACTCTTTCCCTTGCAACAGCTCTTGTAGGTTGTGCGACAAGCGGAAAGGAAGAAAACGCAGAAGTAGAAGCTACTGATGCAGAAGATGCTGCAGATGTTATGACTCATGAAGAGTATGTGGCAGCTGCACTTGATACTCCGGTTGTGGTTGAAACTTATGTTCAGGCAAAGCAGTCTTGGTGGGAAGATAAGGCTACCGTTTATACACAGACTGAAGACGGTGCTTACTTCGTATATGATATGGCTTGTTCAGCAGAAGATTATGAAAAGTTAACCACCGGCACCAAGATTCGAGTTAGCGGATATAAGGCGGAGTGGTCAGGTGAAGTTGAAATTGTTGATGCAACTTTTGAAATTATCGAAGGCAACTATGTAGCACCGGTAACAGATGTTACAGAAATGCTTGGTACAGATGAACTTATCAATCATCAGAATGAATTTGTTTCCTTTAAGGGAATGACAGTGGAAGCTTCTAAAGATGCTAACGGAAATGATGTGGCATTCTTATACAACTGGGACGGTTCCGGTCAGGATGGTGATGACTTGTACTTTAATGTTTCCCTTAATGGAGAGACATATACTTTCACTGTAGAATCTTATCTTTGTGATAACACCACAGATGTTTATAAAGCGGTTAAAAACCTGAACATTGGTGATAAGGTTGATATGGAGGGCTTCCTTTATTGGTATGAAGGTGTGAATCCCCATATTACGAATGTAACTGTAGCAGAATAAAAATCAGACAGTAGTCTTGGAAGGAGACCAGTTATGCCAAATTATTATCAACCGGAAATCGAGTGTGCATCAGCAGATGAGCTTCTGGTAATCCAAAATGAAAAACTTGTAAAACAGGTTAGACATGTGTATGAGAATGTGGAGTATTATCGTAAGCTGATGGATGAGAAGGGAGTTACTCCTGATGATATAAAATCGATTGATGATTTAGCTAAGCTTCCGTTTTTGACAAAGGCAGACCTTCGTGACGCATATCCTTACGGACTTTTAGCGACTGACCTCAAAAATTGTGTGCGTATTCATTCTACAAGTGGTACGACGGGGCGGCGTGTGGTAGCGTTTTATACGCAGCAGGACGTAGAACTTTGGGAAGAATGCTGTGCCAGGGCAATAGCTGCTGCCGGTGGAACGAGTGAAGATGTTTGTCAGGTCGCATATGGCTATGGCCTGTTTACGGGAGGCGCGGGACTTCATGGAGGTTCCCATAAAGTCGGCTGTCTGACACTGCCGATGTCTTCAGGGAATACTGAACGTCAAATTCAGTTTATGCAGGATCTTCATGCGACCATTCTTTGCTGTACACCCTCTTATGCGGCTTATATTGGAGAAACATTAAAAGATATGGGAATTTCGCCCGAAGAAATAGACTTAAAAGCCGGTATTTTCGGTGCGGAGCCGTGGACAGAGGAGATGCGTCGTGATATTGAAAAGTCACTAGGTATTAAAGCGTATGATATTTATGGACTCACAGAAACCAGTGGTCCGGGAGTTGCTTTTGAGTGCGAAGAACAGAATGGAATGCATATTAATGAGGATCATTTTCTGGCTGAAATTATTGATCCTGAGACAGGTGAGGTCCTGCCGGAGGGAAGTAAGGGAGAACTGGTATTTACCAGTCTTGATAAAGAGGCATTTCCCCTTCTTAGATACCGTACAAGAGATATTTGTGTTCTTTCAAGAAAGAAATGTTCCTGTGGTAGAACGCTGATTAAAATGTGTAAGCCAATGGGCAGAAGTGATGACATGCTAATCATTCGCGGCGTTAACGTTTTCCCGTCGCAGATAGAAACGGTTCTTCTTAAGGAAGGATATTCATCAAATTACCTTATTGAGGTTGACAGAAAATCTAATACAGATACGCTTGATATATCTGTGGAACTTGCACCCGAACAGTTTTCCGACACGGTAAGAGATATTGCTGCAAAAGAACATGAACTTGCCGGTGCAATCAAGACGATGCTTGGAATCAGTCCTAAGGTGCATCTTGTAGCACCTAAGACAATTACCAGAAGTGAAGGTAAGGCAGTCAGAGTGATTGACAGAAGAAAACTTCATGATTAAAAAGAAAAAGGAGTTTTTATTATGAGTGTAAAACAGATTTCAATTTTTATAGAAAATAAAAAAGGTAAACTGGCTGAAGCTACAAGATATATTGCAGATCATAATGTAAATTTAAGGGCATTGTCCATTGCAGATACACAAGACTTTGGTATTGTGCGTATCATTTGTGAAAATCCTGAAAATACAGTAAAAGAATTGCGGGAAGGCGGATATATTACTACAGCAACGGATGTTTTAGCAGTTGCCATTTCCGATGAACCGGGAAGCCTTGCCTCTGTTTTGGAAGTGTTATCAGAGGCGAATGTTGCGGTAGAATATACTTATGAAGTTTTTTCCCACAAAGCCGGTGCTTATATGATTTTACGTGTGGATGATAACCAGAGTGCAGCGGCGGCACTTGCCGGTGCCGGCATTAAAACGGCAAGCCAGAAGGAATTATTTTAAAAATCAGAAATAATAGTTGAATCAGGAAATCGTGAAGAGGAACATACAAAAGTAAGCTTGTATGTTCCCTTTTTTATATATATACTATATACT
>CAYWHY010000077.1:0-6562 GCA_964458255.1 uncultured Lachnospiraceae bacterium
ATCCATTTTTCCTTTTACATGGAAATCCACTCCCAGCTCTCCCGGCTTATTTACCTCTCATTTCCTCCGGTATCTTATACTGAAAAGTCTTATCTACTTTTTCATGGGAAATATCAATAATGATATTGGCATATTTATTCGGCACATGTGCCATTTCCATGTCTTTCCTCCCCATCACCTGCAGCATTAAATCGGCTCACAAACCGATTTTCTTCAGCTGCGTGTGCGTCTTTCTTCCAAAATTTCTGCAATCAGATTTCTTTCATCCATCGGGTACTTTATGCCCTTAATTTCCTGATAATCTTCATGTCCTTTACCTGCCAGCACAATAATATCGCCCGGCTGCCCGTTATCAATGGCATACGCAATTGCTTCTTTTCTGTCACAAATCTCTATATAGGCTCCATCCGTCTTAATCATACCTGTTTTGATATCCGCCATAATGGAAAGTGGTTCTTCAAATCTGGGATTGTCAGAAGTAATAATGGTAAGATCGGCAAGCTTTCCACTCACTTCTCCCATCTCATAACGGCGAAGCCTGGAACGGTTTCCGCCACAACCAAACACGCACACTAAACGATTAGGATGATACTCCTTTAAAGTAGAAAGCAAACTCTCCAAACTCATGGCATTGTGGGCATAATCAATCAGCAACGTAAAATCATCGGATACCGGCACCATCTCGATTCTGCCCTTTACATGAGCTTTCAAAAGTGCTGCCTGTATCTTAGCGGTTTCCACACCAAAATGAAGACATACCGCAATGGCAGTCAAGGCATTATATACGCTAAATCTGCCCGGTGTAGGCACTTCTACCCGGAAATCCATTTTTCCTTTTACATGGAAATCCACTCCCAGCTCTCCCGGCTTATTTACCAGCTTCAAATCCTCTGCATAAAGGTCTGCTGTTTTATCAAAACCGTAGGTTTCAAGCATGCAGGTGTGCCCTTTCAGCACCTCATATACATGGGCATCATCTTTATTTACAATTCCCAAACGGCACTGCTTAAATAAAAGTCCCTTGCACATCCGGTATTCTTCAAAATCTGCATGCTCGTTAGGTCCGATATGATCCGGCTCTAAATTGGTAAAAATACCGATTTCAAAAGTAAATCCCTGCGTTCTGTGTAATTTAAGTCCTTGGGAAGCCACTTCCATAACCACCACTTGTATACCGGCATCTGCCATTTTGCGGAAATACTTCTGAAGCAGGAATGACTCCGGTGTGGTGTTATTCGCCGGAATATGCTCATCACCGATAATGGTTTCTATGGTTCCAATCAGTCCCACTTTATATCCGGCACTTTCCAAAATGGATTTTATCAGATACGTGGTTGTTGTCTTTCCTTTTGTTCCTGTAATACCTATTACCTTAAGCTCCTTTGCGGGATGAGAGAAATAAGCCGCTGAAATAAAAGCCATGGCATATCTGGTATCCTTCACTTTTATTACGGTCACATCACTTCCTTTGGGAAGTTCCACGTCCTTCTGCACTACCAGCACGGAGGCTCCTTTACTCACCGCTTCCGCTGCAAAATCATGACCATCTGTCACATAACCGCAGATACAGATAAAAAGACAATCCTTACTGATTTTTCTGGAATCATATACCACTTCGCTTACCGCTTTATCTACACTGCCTGCAATACATTCATATTCTAATTCTTTTAATAAGTTTTTACATGTAAACATGGATATTTCCCTCTTTTCCTTATAATAAGATAGCACGGTTATACACTTTTTTCAACTTTCCCCGTGCATAATCGTCCGGTACTATTATATGTTTGCAGCTTTTTTCGATATGATTTATTTTTTATTAATCAGATTTTAGATTTTTATTAGGAAGTAGACACAATTTGTTCACATTTTTGTTTTATGATAATTATCAAGATAGTTGAACAACTCACTATCTCCCCCCTCATAAGAAAGCGAAGCCTCCGGCAACACCGGAGGCTTCTGCTTTCTGTATTTAATATCTCTCAACCACTGTCTTATCATACGCAGTACCTTTCAACAATAATACTGCATCACAATCTGCACACTTTCTCTTCCTACGAAATAATTGAAATCCGGATAATATGCCATGGTAAACGTAAGCTCCTGTGACGCCTTTTTCCCACCGTATATGGCGTCCGTATCTTCCTGCCCGAATTTTTTCAAAAGAAACTCATTCCATTTCTCCATATCGCCGAAATAAATCATTTCATAGGTTTTTCCTGTCTCATCGGCAATGATATATTTGCCGACATTCTTGTTTTTTCCCATAATTTTGCCGTTTAAAAGCCTTACATTCTTCTGCGCGAACAAAGGCTTTTTATTCCCCACTCCAAAGGGTTCAAGCAATGAAAGCTCCCTGATAAAAGCTTTTCCCACATACGAAAGGGGCATAGGCACATCAATATGTATGATTTCTTCAAAATCTTCCTCTGTCAGCGTACAATTGTCATTTATTTTTTTGCGGAACAGCTCCATCTCCTCTTCCCCTGCAAGAGAAAGCCCCGCTGCCATCTTATGACCGCCGTATCTTGTAAAAAGCTCTTTGCAGCCGTTCATTTCCTCATACATGGAATAGGCTTCTATGGAACGCCCACTTCCTTTAATTCCCTCTTCGCCTTTGGTCAGCACAAAAGCAGGCTTTCCGAACTTTTCACGGACCTTACCGGCTATGATTCCTGCCAGACTTTCATGACAGTCGGGAAGATACACAACAAGTACTCTGTCATCCTTCAAAGCACTTTCTTCTACCTGTTTGATGGCCTGCTTCACACCATCTTCCGTCATTTTTTTACGGCTGTCATTTAAGGTCTTTAAATCCGCCGCAATGGTAACAGCCTCCTGCTGTTTCTGTGTCTCAAACAGGCTTAATGCTCTTGCAGCCGTATCAAGTCTTCCCGTAGCGTTTAAGCAGGGACCAATAATAAAGCCTGCGTGATAGGGAGTAATCTCCTTTTCCTCGATTCCGTTTGCCACCAGCAATGCTTTTAGTCCCGGGTTTTTCGTCTGTGCCATGGTTTTAAGACCATACTTTACAATAATACGATTCTCGTCGCGAAGCTCCATTACATCACATACGGTAGCAAGTGCCGCAAAGGGAAGCAATTCATCCCTCATGCTTTCCGTCTCTTCCTTGGTCCTTCCGCTTTTTTCAAAAAGAGCAAGAATTAACTTTAGGGAAACCACAGCTCCGCAAATGGACTTAAAGGGATAGTTGCAATCCTGCTGTTTTGGGTCAATCACAGCATCCGCATCAGGCAGAATATAGTGACGTTCTCCGCCTGCCTCCTCATAAGGAACCTCATGGTGATCTGTCACCACAACCGTCATACCAAGCTCTTTTGCCATGGCAATCTGAGACGCTGCCGCAATTCCGTTATCGCAGGTAATAATGGTGTCAATCTTCTCCTTATACGCATCCTCAATCAGGCTGTCGTTCAATCCATAACCGTCCCTGATACGGTGTGGAATAACTCTGTCCGTTTTTGCTCCCAACACCGACAGCCCCCGAAGCAAAATATAAGTAGAACAAATACCGTCCACATCATAATCACCGATAATTCTTATGGACGATTGCTCCTTTATCTTGGGCAAAAGCACGGTTACTGCCTTATCCATATTCTTTAAAAGAAAAGGACTGTGCAAATCGGCCAGACTTCCTTTTAAGAACCTGCGGATATCATCCTCTTCCACAATATCTCTGTTTCGCATGATTCTGGCAAGAACCGGTGTGATGCCGTACTCCTTTGCTATTTTATTAAAATCCGCCTTTTTGGCGGCAACCATCCATTTTGCCATTTTCTCTTCCTGCCGGGTAAGTCAAAATTTTTTATAAATATTTTCTCATTGCTGCTTCTACCACATGTCCTACAAGCACCGATGTTGTAACGCTTCCTGCTCCGCCCGGTACAGGTGTAATTGCCTCAACGATTTGTTCAGCCTCCTCATACTTCACATCACCGCACAGCTTTCCTTCTTCATTTACATTAATACCGACATCAATCACAATCTGTCCTTCTCTTAAATAAGATGCATCAATCACACCGGCTTTTCCGGCTGCAACGATAACAATATCGGCCTCTTTTACAACGGAAGGCATATCCTTTGTCTTTGTATGGCAAACGGTAACCGTAGCATTCTTCTTAAGTAACATCATGGATACAGGTTTACCTACAACAAGGCTTCTGCCTACTACCACAGCCTTCTTTCCTGTACAATCGATTCCGTAATGGTCAAGAATTTCCATACACCCCTGCGGGGTACAAGGTGGAAATCCCTGTTCTTTTCCTGCAAACACCCCTGCAAGAGACCCGTCTGTAATGCCGTCTACGTCCTTTGCAAAATCAAGTGCATTAATAATCTTTTCTTCATTCAAATGTTTCGGTAACGGACGGAACAACAACACACCATGGATATTTTCATTTTCATTCACCTGCGTAATCACTTCAAGAAGTGCTTCCTGTGTTACATCCCGGGGAAGAAGGAATTTTTCATATGCCACACCTAGCATTTCACATCTCTTCGTTGCCCCTCTTTCATAAGAAATATCATCTTCTCTCTCTCCGACACGGATAATGCCGAGCGTGGGAGTAATTCCCTTTTCATTTAACTTAGCAACATTTGCCTTTATCTTTTCATTCATTACGGCAGTCACTTCTTTTCCTAATAACTGTTTTGCCATTTTTAAGTCCTCCTGCTGTTCTTCAAATTTATTATTTCAGACGTTCATTCACGCTGCCGAATACCTTGTCTGCTTTTTCCGAATATTTGCAAATCATTTCATTTGCTTCTGCATTCAGGCTTTCTGCGTATTCACGATTTGCCATTGATTTTGTGTTTATAAACACGTTAAGAGACGCTCCGAGCAGTGCTGCTTTACAGAATGCAGCTCCTACCCCCGCATCACTTAATGCAATAACACTTCCCTTGACAGCAAATTCTTCAATCAAATCAATTGCTTCACAGCATTTTCGCATAATTTCCATGGGAACCGAGCAGGCATCCTTTAATACGATTTCCATAACCCGTGCTTTCTCTGCCTTTTCTTTCTCTGTTTCCTTTGGCATCCCGTAAGCCTTTGACAACGGCTCAAACACTCTTGCATCTTCCTCCACCAGATGCAGGAATTCCTTTTGCAAAGCATCTGCCTTTTCCTTTAGTGCAATAATATCCGCCTCAACATCAGCATATTTTTTCTTGCCGACAGTAAGACTTCCCACCATGTTGCCAAGTGCTGTTCCAAGTGCTCCGACCAGCGCAGATGCACCGCCGCCACCCGGAACGGGTGCATTTGTAGATAATACTCCAACAAAATCTTCGCATGAATAGGTTGTGAAACTCATAAATATCCTCCTCGTAAAAATTATAATATCGTTTTCCCTTATCAAAAAGGGGCTTTCTCCGTTTGGATAAGGTTCATCCATACCCAATGAGTCAAAAAAACAAATTCATCTATGTTCTCCTCTTTTTCTCCAAAATTGCACTCGCTATATACCATTCATCCCGTCAACAAATTTCCGGCTCTTTACCGTCAATTCAACCCAAGCCGGTCTGAAACCGCTTTTAATGGCATTCCTTGCCGATTTTATATTGGACCATGCACAGCAATAGAACGGTACTTTTCCTCTTTCTAATATTTCAAGTGCCAATTTACCTGTAAGGGCAGATGCCACTCCCCTCCTACGATACTCCGGCAGCACATCCAGATGCTTTCTCTTTTCGCAAAGGGCATTGCTCCATTCAGCAACATATAAGTCCTTAAAATCTTCCTGCTTAAGAATTCTCAATTCATAAATACATTCCTGCTCCTTCAATGCCAAAAGGTCAGGCAAAAGGCAATTCCAAATATTTTCTTGCTGACGGATTGTCCTTTGACAAAACAATTTTATTCTGCACACTCAAAAAGTCATCCGGACTGCAATTTAAGTCAATTGCCGATTGCTCCATTGCAATGTTCATTATATCTTTATTCGTCATTTTTCCTATTCCTCAGACTCCTAACACTCATAGCACGATTATATTATACTTATTCTTCATTTTCAACCTTCACAAAAAACCGGAAAACCTATCCGCAATATCAAAATCGTTTCACAAAAAAATATCCTCGGAATTGATACTGATAAACACGGCATCTGTCTAGACGCTTATATTGAAGAGACAACCGACGAACTAACGGGAGAAGTTGCCGACGCAGAAATTATTCCTAACATCTATGACATTGAACCTAATAATACATATGAAAAAGAAAGTCTGCCTAAACGCATACGTTATTATCACGGTCTTATTGACACCCAGCTTTTATCCACCGGTGTGAATTATTCCAAACTTCCCAATATGGTCATTATTGTAATTCTCCCTTATGATCCCTTTGACAAAAACCGCATGGTCTACACCGTTCAAAACCGTTGTATAGAAGATACCTCTATCCCTTACGAAGACGGAACCAGAAAAATATATCTTTATACCAAAGGAACGGAAGGAAACCCTAGTCAAGAATTAAAAGATATGCTAAAATACATAGAGAAATCAACGATTGACAATGTCACTAACAAGGACATTGCCTCCATCC
>CAYWHY010000078.1:0-6306 GCA_964458255.1 uncultured Lachnospiraceae bacterium
ACCATCTGTACCGGAAACTAAAACAGGCTTCTCCATTTTCTTAATGGCATCCATGCAATATAATCAAGGAAAAATAAAGGTTCGCCACCGCAGCATGCAATATCATTTACACACATTGCCACACAGTCGATTCCAATGGTATCATGTTTGTCCATGATAAAAGCGAGCTGAATCTTAGTGCCGACACCATCTGTACCGGAAACTAAAACAGGCTTCTCCATTTTCTTAATGGCATCCATGGAAAAAGCTCCGGCAAATCCGCCGATTCCTCCTAATACTTCAGGACGCATGGTCTCTTTTACGTGTTTCTTCATCAATTCTACTGATTCATAACCTGCCTCAATATCTACTCCGGCTGTTTTGTAATCCATTTTTCTTCTCCTCCTGCCGCATAACGGCCTGCATGTATTTTAGTAATTTTTATATCCCACTTCCGAAAGACGTGCATCCTTTTTCTGCACACTTTCCTTTAAGTTCTGACTGTATGCTTTCAACTTGTCAAGAAGCGCACTGTCGGAAGTTGCCAAAATCTTAGCAGCAAGCAAACCTGCGTTAGCTCCTCCGTTAATTGCCACTGTTGCAACCGGAATACCCGAAGGCATCTGTACGATAGAGTACAGGGAATCTCTTCCTCCCAAAGAAGTCGTATGCATAGGGATACCAATAACCGGCATGGGGAAAATTGCCGCACACATACCCGGCAGATGTGCTGCCATACCCGCACCTGCAATAATTACCTTAAATCCCTTTTCCTCTGCTGTCTGTGCATACTCAAAAAATACGTCCGGCTCTCTGTGAGCGGATATGATTTTCATTTCATAAGAAATACCGAGTTTTTCTAAAATATCGGCAGCCTTTGCCATAACCGGCATATCGGAATCACTGCCCATTACAATACCAACCTGTGCCACTGTCTCATCCTCCGTTATATTGTGTTTATCCTATAACATCATACTAAAAATTGTAGTATGTTGCAACCATATTTATCACATCTTTCCTTAAGGTTTTCTTTATTTTTCATCCAAGGCCCGATTCAATTCCCCGCAGCCCGGAAGTACGAAACGCCCTTCTTCGATAATGGTAAATACCTCATCCTTCGCCGTTACCACGCTGACCTCTCCCAATTCATCATAGGGAATGGTAATATCCGTATGGCAGTTAAAATAAGCTTTGGAAGAATCCTCTTTTCGTTTTAAGGAACATTCATTATCCCTTGCGATAATTTCTTTTCCGTCGGGATTATAGACCTTAACCTCTTCCGCATGGGAATAACAGGTATCGCCGACAGCAAAATGAGGTCCTGTCTTTTCCGCAATCAGAATAGGAAATTTATCTTCTATCTGATACTTTCTTCCCACCACATACGCTGTGGTATTGGTTCCGATTGCAAACTCACCCATCGGCAATGTATCATGATGATGCAATACATTATCCCTGATATATTTTTTGTTCTCTTCTTCCGTTTCAAAATTTTGGCAGGAATAATCCGTAATCATACCGTCTTCAAAACGTATCCTTAACTCTTTGTATTGAAGCTCATTTAAATAAACGCGGCTTACATGCAGAACACCTTCCGTTCCCGTAAGCACAGGTGATGTAAAGACCTCGCCCACAGGAATATTGACATCTGCCACACAGTTTTCAAAGTTGGTCTGCTTGTCGGGGTCTGCAAGAGTATGGAGCATCACCTTTAAATTGGTTTTATTTTTGCCCATTCCTTTAATCAGCACATACTTCCCTTTATCAAGCACATCGATAATCTTCTGCTGGATTTCCTGATACAGCGTATACTCCAGCGTGTTGATTCTGATAACCTCATCGAAAATCTGTGTGTAATTTTCACCGATTTCCGGTGTGGGGAATGCTATGATGGTAAAGCTTCTCTCTTCCCCTTTCATATACTGATTCTGCAATTCGCCTACCGCCGCCATATATTCCACGGCAAGCTTCTGCTGACTTTCAGACAAATGCAGTGCTTCTTTCTTTTCCTTTAAATCACAAGGCTCTTCTCCGAAAACCTCCACCACCGCAGGGCCGCCGAAAACGTAAGCCTGTTCCTTGTAGGTTTCATATGCCTCCTGCCAGGCCTCCACGCGAATCTGCACAAGTCTCTTATCAAGAAACAATGCCTGATCATCCTTATGGTCAAAATCGTACTGTTTATTGGGAATGGCTCCGTAATAACCGATTCTGCTTAAGCCCTTTCCCTGCAAAAGACTTGATGCCGCCCTGTAAACAGTGGGCTTAAGCCCTATTTCTTCAAAATTTTCTATCGCCTTTCTTATCATACGTTCAAAACCAAGGCAATATCTGATATTAACCGTTTTCTTTTTGGTAATATCCTTATTTCCCATTTCAAAGCCGATACGATAACCCTCTGTATAAGTATTTGCCATTAAATCAACGGTTTCCTCCGGCAGCTGTTTTAGGTGCTCCCATGTTTTTAATTCATTTTCCGTAATGTATTCGCCAAAGTAATACAAATATTCAGGACTTGTAAGGTCGCTTCCCTGCATGATTTTCAGTGCGAAGTCAGCTTCCGGATTCACCATGGTATCAAGCTTTGAAACAAAGGCATCCCTTGTATAATCACGGATAAAAAAGTACAGTATGTCTTTTATTTCTTCATAAACCGGCATATGTCCCGTCTCGGAAAATGCACAAAGGAAAGAACCGTATATTTCAAGGAACAGCTCCATGCGGATTACCATTTCTTCCTGCTGTTTTTCGTATGCCCAGACAATCAGGCTGCGCAATTCTGCGTACAAACAGGATAAGAGCCTGCCGTATTCTTCGCCAAGTTCTGCCACCGCGTAAGCCGGATTTCCATAGCTTATGTCATAATTTTGCGGCAAAATATCCTCATACATCTTATCATTTTTCTCCTTCAGTTCTTCCAAAGATGCCTGATATAGTCTGCCCTCTGTCACAAAACGCCATGTATCCGTCATAAGCAGAATAAACTCTGCCGTTCGTTTAAAATACCCGGCAAAATTTTCCGGTAATCCTTTTTCTTCCTTTATTTCGCGGATTCTCTCCTCCGCAAGCAAAAATCTTTCTTCTACCATCAGTTCACATACACTCCTGCATATAAAATGAAACTCAACATACCTGTTGCCACAATGTTTAAGAAAATTCCCAAAACGGGAAATAATTTAAAATTATCTTTCTCCGTCAAGGTATAAACCCCCAGCCCGATTCCTATTATTATAAAGATTTCTGCCAGAAAAGCTGCTGTCCCATATCTTGCGGAAGAAATTCCTCCCTGCTGATACGATAAATAAACAGCCGTTCCCAGTGTTACAATAGAAAGGATACCCAGAATGGTTGCCATCATTCCTTTAAGAGGATGTCTCCTGTTAGTAAACTTATAATTTTTCTTAAACATAATCCTGCCCGCCTTGTATGAAAAGAAGGCATCCCTGCTTACAGAAATGCCTGCCATCCTAAAATAAAATTTTAGACTTATTTGCCAATAACCTTGCTCCCCCGATAATCATCAAGGTACCGCATACAATCCCCACCACAAGTGTCACTATGCCTGCAGCAATGCTCATGGCACCACTGCCCTTCATGGTTTTATAAATTTTTTCTTCCATTGTCATGTTCCTTTCCGATTTTTACCGTTTTTAAGCTTAGGAGCTTTTATTTTGCACCATACTGCTCATAATAAGCGTCAATGGCTGCCTTTAAGGTATCATCAATATAAATATTTCCTTTGTATTCTTTGTTATACAAATATTCTACCACTTCTGCCATGGAAACAATCGCATTTGCATCAAATCCATACTTTTCTTTGATTTCTACCAGTGCACTCTTCTCACCCTGACCCTTTTCCATACGGTTTAAGGATACCATAAGACCAACAATTTTAACGTCAGCAGCACCTCTTACCTTGGGCACTGTTTCATCCATGGATTTTCCCGAGGTAGTAACATCCTCAACCATGATTACCCTGTCGCCATCCTGCAATTTGCTTCCCAAAAAGCTTCCCTTATCAGCGCCGTGATCTTTCTCTTCCTTACGGTCAGAGCAATAACGCACTTCCTTACCATATAATTTACTGTAAGCAATCGCTGTTACCACGCTAATCGGAATTCCCTTATATGCCGGTCCGAATAATACATCAAAATCATCTCCGTATGTATCATGAATCGCCTTCGCATAATATTCACCCAGTCTCATCAGCTGGCTTCCGGTAACATATCCTCCCGCATTCATAAAAAAGGGGGACTTTCTGCCACTCTTTAATGTGAATTCGCCAAACTTAAGCACCTTACTCTCTACCATAAACTCTATAAATTCCTGTTTGTAGCTTTCCATGATTTAAACCCTCCTTTATACCGATTTTTAGTCTAACATAAAACCTTTTCTTTTTCAATCAGTTTCATCCACGTATGCCCGAATTAGCCCTTTCTAACTTTGTTAAAAAAATACCATTCTTTTTTTATTCAAAAGTCTTGCTAAACCCCAAAAATAGTGTTAATATGTTACGCATATAACTTTTTTACTACAACGCATTAAAGTGTTTGTGTGATTTATTTTATTCCGGCAAAGGAGAATGCACTATGGGATTTTTAACAGGTAAAACTGCAATTGTTACAGGAGGCGGCCGTTCTGTCTTAAGTAACGGAAGATGCGGTTCTATCGGATATGGTATTGCAACAGCATATGCAAAGGAAGGCGCTAATCTGGTTATCACGGGACGTAATGTACAGAAGCTTACAGAAGCAAAGGAAGAATTGGAAGGACTTTATAACATAAGAGTTCTTGCTATTGTTGCCGATATGGCATCAGGTTCCGACAACGAAGCTACCGCAAACGATGTTGTCAAACAGACCATTGACGCATTCGGAAGAATCGACGTTCTTATCAACTGCGCACAGGCATCTGCATCAGGTATTCCTCTGGCAGAGCATACAACAGCCCAGTTTGATCTTGCCCTGTATTCAGGCTTATATGCCACCTTCTATTATATGAAAGCCTGCTACCCTTATTTAAAAAAGACACAGGGAAGCGTTGTCAACTTTGCCTCCGGCGCAGGTCTTTTCGGTAACTACGGGCAGTGTGCTTATGCTGCTGCAAAAGAAGGTATCCGGGGACTTACAAGAGTAGCTGCTACCGAATGGGGAAAAGACAATATTAACGTTAATATTGTTTGTCCTTTAGCCTGGACAGCACAGCTTGAGAACTTTGAAAAGGCTTATCCCGATGCCTTCAAGGCAAACGTAAAGATGCCGCCTGCAGGACATTACGGAGATCCCGAGCTTGAAATCGGACGTGTCTGCGTACAGCTTGCTTCTCCCGATTTCAAATATATGAACGGAGAAACCATTACCTTAGAAGGCGGTATGGGACTCAGACCGTAGTCTTCCGGTAATTTTTGCACCTTCCTCCAATTTCTGATATACTCTCTACGAAAGGAAGGACTATTTCATGAAAGCAATGAAACCAAAAAACTTTTTCCATTGGTTAAAAATATATCATCTTTATCGCACCGCATTTCCCCGCCGTGAGCGAAAACCCTTTTTCGTTATCGTATCCATGCAAAAGAAGGGCAAAACAGACGTATGGTATTTTGAAGAACAGAGAAAATTTGTCGGTCTCGCAACCACCATTAACAGCAAAAATTTAATTTTATTAGATTATCTTGCCATTGACAAAAGCATGCGCAGTCATGGATTTGGAGGACAAATTTTACACAACCTGCAATCCCGTTATTCCGGCAAAGGTCTTCTTGTCGAAATAGAAAGCACCCGCCGTAATACTGCGGACCTTTCAGAAAGAAACCGCAGACGCAGTTTCTATCTTTCAAACGGTTTTCAATCCATGAATGTTTGGGTCAGTTTGTTCAAGGTTGAGATGGAGCTTTTGGGTTATAACTGTCAAATAAGCTATGAAGATTACTTTGCTTTTTACCGTGATAACTATAGTGCAAAGGTTGCTGCAAAAAACATCTCAGAAGTTAGTCGTTGTTAACTTCTCATCAGCAATATACTTTCACTATTTTCCGGCGTCAAGAAAAACATACACAAAAAAATTCCGGGCAATGGTACATCCACTGTCCGGAATCTTATTCCATAAATTATCCTTATGCACGGGCTCTCCCCGATTTTAAAATCAGATTGGCAATATCTTTTTTTTCTTTTTCAAGCAACGTATAATCTGTAAGTCTCCACTCCCAGTTAGGACTTCCCACGGTTCCGGGTGTGTTTAATCTTGCTTCATCGCCCAGCCCCAGAATATCTGAAAGTGGGATAATTGCCATACATGCCCTGCTTTTATATACCATGCGGACCATTTTTT
>CAYWHY010000079.1:0-2391 GCA_964458255.1 uncultured Lachnospiraceae bacterium
ATTTACGCTGGTTGTAGGAGTTTTTCTCTTTATCAACTGTCAAACTCGGGATTTTACTACCTGAATCTGTAATAATTTACAATTTTTTTAGTTTAGCAAAAGTCGCATACATGATTTTCTGTCCCACATCATCAAAATCCACCGTTACCTTGTAATCTCTCGGCCCCGGTTCCATGGAAGTTACTGTTCCCTCTCCGTATTTGATGTGTCTTACTCTGTCTCCCGCATCATAATCCGGCTTTTCACCTGCTGCCGTCCCGGCTCCTTTCACAATCCCAAGCCTGTCAAAGCTTCCCACGCCGCCGGCAATGTACGGTTTATTCTCCGTCGCGGTACTTTTGGGTGCAACAACTGCCACCGGTTTATTGCGTAAGGTCTGATGATACATCGGATGATACTTCGACACGTCACTATCAATTTGAACCGTTTTCGGTGTCGGAACTTTATTATCCATAAGTTCCGGGGGAATTTCTTTTACAAAACGGCTGACTGCATTATACTGCGTCTCTCCACGAAGCATACGCATCTTAGCACAGCAAAGAGTCAAATCCTCTTTGGCACGGGTAATTCCCACGTACGCCAGACGCCTCTCTTCCTCTATTTCATCAGGGTCATCTGCCGTAATAGTCATATAACTCGGGAAAACACCGTCCTCCATTCCCGTCAGATATACATGGGAAAATTCCAGCCCCTTGGCACTGTGGAGTGTCATAAGAAGTACCCTGTCACTGTCTTCATCCACTCTGTCTATATCCGCTACAAGTGCTACTTCCTCAAGAAATTCGCTTAACGTCGCTTCATCATGTGTCTCCTCATAAGACACAATCTTACTGATTAATTCGTCAATGTTTTCAATTCTTGTTTCCGCATCTTCTTCGTCGGAAGCCTCTAATTCTTTTACATAGCCTGTAGTTTCAATGATATCCTTTATCAAATCCCCCAAGCCATAATAGCTTAACTTACTTCTGAATACCTGAATCATATTAACAAATGCCGACAACCTGGAAACACTTTTTCCTATGGAAGTAATCTGATCTGCTTCCTGAAGTGCCTCATAAAAACTGATTTCTTTCCTATCAGCATAGTCCTGCACCTTGGCAATCGTAGAGGCTCCGATACCTCTTTTGGGAACATTGATGATTCTTTTAACGGCAAGATCATCTTTTCCGTTATCAATAGTCTTTAAATAAGCCAGCAAATCTTTAATTTCCTTACGTGAATAGAAGTTTACGCCACCTACAACGTCATAAGGAATTCCTTCCACTACAAAACGTTCTTCCAAAAGGCGAGCCTGCGCATTGGTTCTGAAAAGCACCGCACACTCGCCGTAATCGGCAACACCCTCACGTTTTTTACGCGAAATATCATCCGCTACAAATTCAGCTTCTTCATAAGCTGTATCAAAGGGTCTGAAATGAATTCTGTTACCTGCACCATGATCTGTCCACAGGGACTTTTCTTTTCTCCCTCTGTTATTACGAATCACTGCATTTGCCGCATCAAGCACATTTTGTGTGGAACGGTAATTCTGCTCCAGGCGGATTACGGTTGCTTCCGGATAATGCTTTTCAAAATCAAGAATATTTCTGATATTTGCTCCACGAAACTTATAAATAGACTGGTCATCATCCCCCACTACACAAAGGTTTCTGTTAGCCGATGCCAAAAGTCTTATCAATTCAAACTGTGCTGTATTGGTATCCTGATACTCGTCCACCATAATGTACTTAAAGCGTTTCTGATAGCCCTCAAGCACATCCGGACATGTCTTAAAAAGCTCCACGGTTTTCATGATTAAATCATCAAAATCCACCGCATTATTCCTTTTAAGTACATCCTGATACTCCTGATACACTACCGCAATTTTCTGCTTACGATAATCGATACCGCAACTAAGACTGTATTCATTCGGCGGAATTAATTCATCCTTGGCAGATGATATTGCTGACATAATTGCCCTTTCTTTCAGCATCTTGGAATCAATCTGTAATTTTTTGCAAATATCTTTTACAACAGACTTTTGGTCATCCGTATCGTAAATAGCAAAATTAGTATCATACCCCAACCTGTCAATATATCTTCGTAAAATTCTTACGCAGGTCGAGTGGAAGGTTGTAACCCAGATACTGTCCGAACCAAAGCCTGCCAAATCCTCCACTCGCTCTTTCATTTCTCCGGCCGCTTTGTTGGTAAAAGTGATTGCCATGATATTCCATGGGTTTACTCCCATTTCTTCTATCAAATAAGCAATTCTATGTGTTAAAACCCTTGTCTTTCCGCTTCCTGCACCCGCAAGAAGAAGGACCGGTCCTTCTACCGAAAAAACACCTTGCTTCTGCTGTTCGTTGAGTGTATCATAAATACTCATTCTACTTTACTGCTCCTGTCTTT
>CAYWHY010000079.1:2491-6258 GCA_964458255.1 uncultured Lachnospiraceae bacterium
CCATCAGATAAGAAGTCAGGACATTTTCTGCCCTGACTTTCATCTCATCATATTGAAATTCCGGAAAATCTTTTTTTATTTTGGGAAGGTACAGACTCGTCATTGCGGATAACGACTTGGGTGTACTTGCATACTCCTCTTCCACCATTTCAATCCCTTCCTTAATGGATTCGGTTCCAAAGGCCACTTTGGAAAAATCACGCACTGCACATTTTATATGATAAACAGCGTACACCACGCACCCGGCAATCACTAATATCAGAATCAAAATAACAATGATTCCCATCAGCGCCATCTTCCTATCCTCCTTTGATTATGACGATAACCACATAAGTATTCCGATAATTGCAAGCACTCCGGCAATGGTAAGGATTACCTTTGGTATGGAAATCGGAATCTTTCCGGATACTTTTCCGGTCTGTCCGTTTACCATAAATTTGTACACTTTCTCTTTGTACTTATAACTGGAAATCCAAACCGGCAACAATAAGTATTTGTAAGTAATGTTCCTGTATTTTGTCACAAAATGTAAATTCCTCACACGATCTGCATGATTCTCTTCTTCAATGACATCTGAAATATGATTGTCCAGTTTCCTGCGGATACTGCTCTGTGCCATCTCCCATCCTTCTTTCACACCGATTGCATATCTCTCTGCCGCAAAACCTGCCACATATTCAGGTTTATAGCTTTTGTTATCCGCAGTGTTATAAGGCTCTAATCCGGCAAGCATAGATTGATTCTGATTGGTTGTAGCACAAACAAGCTCATCATCAAAGCTTTCTGCGTATCTGCCCCGTGTCGGATACCAGTCCACCACTATTTCTGTTTTATCATCTCTTTTCACACGGCGTTCCTTACCATATTCCGCATGATATTCAGAAGTGGTATCCGCATCAAAGGTCCAGTACGGGAGATAGACTCCTTTAAAATGCTTTGCCTTGGCGCTTTCCTTTGCCATTTTAGGGCAAAACCATTTCTTCTTAATCCAGCTTTTAAAAAGTTCAGAAGCCTCTTTATCCGTAATCTTAAAAGGAATCACTCCGCCGGGAGCCATTGTCTGTTTATCCGCTGCTTCCATAACCTGATTAGAACCGCAAAAAGGACATACTGCAGAAATTTCAAGTGCATCATAAACAGATTCCGCACCGCATGCCTTACACAATACCGTCTTCTTTTCCGTTCCCCAGTTGCAATTCTCTGTATTTTCTGCCTGTGAAAAGTCAAGTTCCTGTGCTGTTTCCGGTTGTGTTTCCTGCTTTCTGATGGGCTGAACATAATCACAGTATGGACATTTCAAGCCACCCGTGGCAGGGTCAAAATCCATAACTCCACCACACTTTGGACATTTTTTATCAGTTTCATCCATTGTCGATACCACTTCGGCATCCAGATTTGTATCAAATTCACTCATATTTTTCTCCACCTTCATATGTAACAGACATTATCTTACTTCAAATCATTATCATCAAAAGGATCACCGCATTCCGGACAGAACTTGGGCGGATTCTTAGGATCTTCCGGTTCCCATCCACACTTATCACACGCATACAAAGGTTCTCCCGCCGGCTTCCTGCTTCCACATTCCACACAGAATTTTCCCTTATTTACAGCACCGCATGTACAGGTCCATCCGTCCTCTGCCGGTTTCTGGGCACCACATTCCGCACAGAATTTACCTGTATTTCCCGTCTTGCCACATGTGCAGGTCCATCCTGTCTGAGCAGCAGCCGCTGATGCCATCTGCTGTGCAGGTGCTGCCTGCTGCATAGGTGCTGCCTGTTGCTGTGCACCCATTTGGAATAACTGCTGTGCATTCATGCCCCCTGCCTGAGTTGCCATATTCATACCGGCAAATGCCATCATGGGACCGGTAGATGTGTTGGAAGCTGCTGCCTTCATAGCCTCTGCCTGTGCACCAACCAGCGTAGCTGCTGCCATGTTAGGATTACGAAGCACTGCACTTTTCTGCAGTTCTTTAATCATAGCCTCGTCTTCTTCGGATGCCTTCATGCTGTTGATACCAAAGGACACAATCTCAATACCGCGAAGTCCCGACCACTTCTCTGATAATACATCATTTAACGCATCTGCCAGTTCCATGGTATGAGCCGGCACTGCGCTATACCGGATTCCCATTGCGGAAATCTTGGCAAAAGCCGGCTGAAGAGCTGTCATAAGCTCTGTCTTTAACTGACTGTCAATTTCACTTCTCTCATAATCATCTGTCACATTACCGCACACATTGGTGTAAAATAACAGTGGATCTGTAATCCTGTAGGAATATTCGCCATTACAACGGATGGAAATGTCAATATCAAGACCAATATTCTGATCTACCACACGAAATGGAACCGGATTGGCTGTTCCATATTTATTCCCCATAATTTCCTTTGTATTAAAGAAATATACTCTCTGATCCTTACCTGTATCTCCTGCAAAAGTAAAACGCTTACCGATGGTGCTGAAGGTTTTCTTAATGTTCTCCCCCAAATTTCCGTACAGCAGGCTGGGCTCTGACGAAGCATCATACACAAATTCTCCTGCTTCCGCGCAAAATTCGACTACCTTTCCCTGATCGACAATAATCATACACTGGCCTTCATTCACTGCAATCACGGAACCGTTTGAAATAATATTTTCCATACCGTGATTATTACTTGAACGGCCATTTACCTTTTTCTGCCCCTTTGTTACCAAAACAGTTTCATCCAACGAATCACAGTAAAAATACTCTTTCCACTGATCAGCAACGACATCACCCACTGCATTTTTAATTGCTTTAATTAATCCCATATTCCATCCTCCATTTATATAAATTTTTTTAAATAAATCGGATAAGTAAATCCTTTTTTAGATTATATCTTTTTTGTCGGATATTGTCCATAAAAATATCGACCTGTTTTCTCCTTTTGACGCACTCTTTTTCTCTCCGTTTCATATCATAAACCATCGAACTAAGTGGAGGAATTTATGAAAAAAAATTTTATCAGTAAAATAATCTGTCTTGGAATTTCCTTTTTGTTTCTGATTTGTCTGACTATCGGTTGCAAAAGCCGGGAAACCCTATCAGAAAGCGGGCTTACTAAAGTCACTTTAAACGAAGTAGCACACAGTATTTTTTATGCACCCATGTATGTTGCCATTGAAAACGGCTACTTTGCTGAAGAGGGAATCGAGCTAACCTTAACAACAGGCTTTGGTGCCGACAAAACTATGACTGCCGTTCTGACAGACGAGGCTGATATCGGTTTTATGGGCAGTGAGTCCACTATCTATACCTATGCAGGTAATACGCAGAATTATGTAGTGAATTTTGCCCAGCTGACACAAAGAGCCGGAAACTTTCTGGTAGCCAGAGAACCCATTAAAAACTTTACCTGGGATATGTTAAAGGGCACTGAAGTCCTTGGTGGAAGAGCAGGTGTCGCCAGTATAGTAATGTAAATCTTGAGTCTATTATAATCATTTGTAACTGGATAGATGGATTGTTACAGGCAAAAGCCTTACATTCCGCTATTATATAAGATTTTTACTGAAAGGTGTTCCTTCATAGGAATGCCTTTCGTTACTTTAGGAGGGTTTACATTGAATAAAAACTTTTTAGAACACTATATGAAAACCAAACCAAACACGAACGAACAAAAATATCTGTTTCTTGTGGACAATCAGGAAATGGCATTTGCAATTATCAGTGCCGGATATCCTGCTGTTACTCTTTTATATGGTCAGCAAGGTTATCACGATATCAATACTTTTATTGATTA
>CAYWHY010000080.1:0-6013 GCA_964458255.1 uncultured Lachnospiraceae bacterium
ATCTGAGCCTTTTTTCTTTGCCCAGTTTTTTCATAGGTCATTTGACACTATCTATGTTTTCCTTCTACACGGCCGTGAGCTTCCACTACACAGCATCTATACCATATCCTTTTTTTCATCTGCTATCTTAACACTAATTGTCACTTTTTTTCAACCATTTTCAGGAAAGTCCGTAAATTGACAAATTTTTCAAACAAATTTAGGAATTTCCTTTACTTTTCCAAACGACTGTGCTATTCTGAATGTGTCACAGCCATAAGCGTGATAAATTCATATTTTTTTATTTTTTTGGAGGTATCTATAATGAACAAAGGTACAGTTAAGTGGTTTAACAACCAAAAAGGATACGGTTTCATCTCTGATGAATCAGGTAATGACGTATTCGTACACTACTCAGGATTAAACATGGAAGGTTTCAAATCTCTTGAAGAAGGTGCTTCTGTAGAATTCGACGTAGTGAACGGAGAAAAAGGACCTCAGGCCGTAAACGTAACCAAGTTATAATTCAATAACACGATGTGCCCGTTCTTAATATAAATGCTACATTTACTTGATCATTTTATTTAGAATTTGCAATATTGTTTTAACGGATTAGGAAAATAACCTGTCTCAAATGAGATAGGTTATTTTTTTATGTATTCCAAAACTTCTTCAAATTTCATATTCCCACCAAACAAATCAAGGGCACTGCCTATCGTCACATCAATTTTGTTTTTCCCGGATTCCTTAAGCTTTTTAAGGTCTTCAAACGAATGCACGCCGCCGGCATAAGTTGTGGGAATTTTGCAGGTATTTCCAAGAAGCTGAACCAGCTTTTCTTCTATTCCGCATGCTTTTCCTTCCACATCTACCGCATGAATCAAAAATTCATCACAATAAGAAGAAAGGTCCGCTATCGTCTGCTCATTTAAAACCACATTCGTATATTTCTGCCATCTGTCGGTCACAATATAATAAAGATTATCTTTTTTACGGCAACTCAAATCAAGCACCAGATGTTCTTTAGAAACAGCCTTTACCATTTCTTTTAGTCTCTCATAATGAAGCTTTCCGTCTTTAAACACATAAGAAGTCACAATCACATGACTGGCACCCGCATTAAGGTATTCTCCCGCATTTTGCGGTGTTACGCCGCCGCCTACCTGCAAACCGCCCGGATATGCCTTTAACGCATCCATAGCCTGATTCTTTGTTTTTTTATAAAATTCGCTGGTAACAGGATTTAATAAAATAATGTGCCCACCTTTTATACCGTTATCCCTGTAAAGTTTTGCATAAAAAGCCGCATTTTGTCCGGCAACAAAATTCTCTGTTGCCTCGTCTGCTTCATCACGCAAACTTCCACCAATAATCTGCTTTACCTGTCCGTTATGAATATCAATACATGGTCTGAATCTCATATTTTACTCCATTTTCAAGTTAAACAAGCTTCTAAAATTTCCTCTTCCGAATATTTTACCGCACAATGCACATAATAGCAACAGAACTGATATTATGTGGTTCATTCTCATATAAATAAGGAGGTTATTATGAAAAATTGCAAAAAAATCATTTCGCTCGCTGCCATGCTTGTAATGATGTTTACACTTGCCGCCTGCGGCTGCAATACCGGTCAGGATGCGAATGACATGGCAGGAAACACGGCTAATGAAAGTCCATCTTTGGAAAACAACAATGCCGATAACGGGATTGTCGATGATGCTTCTGACGACAGCACCGGAACGGGGGACAATACAACCGGTAACATTGGCAACACGGAAAACGATACAACCGGTGCAACTACAGACATCACAGATGGTGCTGCCACAGATGCCGTCATAGATGGTGACAGCATGGATGGTGCTGCCACAGATGCTGCAAATGGTATTAATAATGCCACCGAAAGCACCGGCAGCAATGATGGTTCTATCTTAGAAGATGCCGGCAATGCAGTAGGTAACATGGTAGAAGATGCCGCAGACGGTGTGTCAAATATTGCTGATGACATAACAGGTACAGGCAATACTACTAATGCCACAGCCAGATAAACAATTTTCCCATCAAAAAAGAGCTGCCCTGTTTCAGAGCAGCTCTATCTGTTTTTCTGTAATACTGCCGTTTCTGTATGCCTGCAAAAGCTGTTCTAAATGCTTAATACTGTCCTGCAGTTCACGGCCGATATCAGTGTCTGCTACCCTGATTCTGGCAGGTGCCGTTTCTACAATGGTCGAATCCGAAAAAATATCGGATTCCTGTAGAATAGCAGATTCCGTAGATTCAAACGGTTCATGTGCAACCAAACGTATGCCATGGGAATTGGCTACCAGCGTATATCCCGCAATACCTGTTTTACTCTGATATGCTTTTGAAAAGCCACCATCTATAATAAGAAGCTTTCCTCCGCATTTTATAGGCGTTTCGCCTTTCTTAAGCTCCACAGGAACATGGCCGTTAACAATATGGGATTTCTTGGTATCCAGCTCAAATTCTCCCAAAATTTTATTGATAATTGCTTCCTGATCCGTCATGGAATAATAGCTGTTTTTTGTCTCCTTATGAGCCTCTTTATCCGCAATGAAATACCTCTCAAAGGTAGTCATTTTATCCTTACCGAATACCGGGGAATTCGGTCCTGCCCAGATATACCATATTAAATCCTGTGCATTTCGCATGGCAGCCGGGTCATTCTTGGCATAATATCCCTTTCTGGCATAATGATCCAGAATATCATACAATGCTCTTCCCTTATATTCTTTACCTTCCACATTAACGGATTTAAAGTTCCCCTCTTCATCAAGAGGTACACATCCGTGATACAACAGATTGGAATTATGGATTTTGTAAAGGCCGCCGTTTGTGTACATAAAACGTACATGACGCTGCAATTTTTCACACTTTAAAAATGCCTGACGGATTCTTTCCATTACCTGTTCTTCATCCGGTGTCAGATTATAAGGATCTGCCGGGTCCACCGTAGGAAACTCTGTATCATTCATAGCATATTCCCTGCCGTAAGCAAGTACTGTCTTTTTCTCATAATTAATTTTATCCAGAAGAAGTCTGTCATCCATGGCAAACTCAGGATGCTTTTGGATGACCTGTCCCTCCAGCTTAAACTGAATGATAGCAATCGCTTTATGAATTTTCATATCCAGGCTTAAATCCTTGGTATTATAATCTGTATTAAATTTGATTGCAAAGGTATCACAATTGACATCCTTGTAGGTTTCAAGAGCAAAGGTTGCAAGAGGGATCAAATTGATTCCATAACCTTCCTCTAATGTATCAAGACTGCCGTATCTGGCTGCGATGCGGATTACCGTAGCGATACAGGGCAAGTGTCCGCAAGCCGCACCCATCCATAAAATATCATGATTTCCCCACTGGATATCCACCGAATGATAATTCATAAGGGTATCCATAATAATATGGGGACCGGGGCCTCTGTCATAAATATCTCCCACTATATGAAGATGATCGATTACAAGTCTCTGAATCAGATTGCTGAGTGCCACAATAAACTCACGGGCTCTTCCGATACGGATGATGGTATGCACAATTTCATTATAATATTCTTCTTTGTCAGAGATTTCCGCTTTTTCCGTAATCAATTCTTCAATAATATAAGCGAAATCCTTCGGCAGGGCTTTGCGAACCTTGGATCTGGTATATTTGGATGCAACTCTCTTGGTAATCTGTACCAGTCTGTGAAGGGTTATCTTATACCAGTCTTCGATATTTTCTTCTTCCTGTTCCACGATATCCAGCTTTTCCTGCGGATAATAAATTAAGGTTGCAAGAGATTTTTTATCCCTGCTACTTAAAGTATTGCCAAATTCCTCATCAATCTGGCGTCTTACCGCGCCGGAACCGTTTTTCAGCACATGATTAAACTGTTCATATTCCCCATGAATATCCGTAAGAAAATGTTCAGTTCCCTTTGGCAGGTTCAAAATCGCCTGCAAATTGATGATTTCCGTCGAAGCTGCCGCAATACTGGGGTACTGATTAGCAAGACTTTTCAAGTACTTCAGTTGCATTAATTCCAATTCGTTCATATCAATTATTATCCTTTAACCGATTACATCACTCATGTTATAAAGTCCGGCAGGCTTTCCTTTTAAAAACTTAGCTGCCTGAATAGCTCCCTTTCCGAATACTGCCTTGGAATAGGCAGTATGAGAAAACGTAACAACTTCATCCATTCCGGCAAAAATCACATCATGATCTCCCACAATCGTACCGCCCCTGACTGCCGAAAAACCAATTTCCTTTACAGGACGTTTTTCTCTTCGGCTGCTTCTGTCAAACACATATTCATATGCATTGTCAAGCGCTTCATTCACAGAATCTCCCAGTGCAAGAGCCGTACCACTTGGTGCATCTACTTTTAAGTTGTGATGTTTTTCGACAATTTCAATATCAAAGCCGGCACCTGCAAGCACCGGTGCTACTTCCTTTAAAACCTTAAGAAGCATATTGATTCCGAGAGACATATTGGCAGATTTCAAAACAGCAACCTTCTTTGACGCCTCCTCAACTTTTGCAAGCTGCTCCTTTGAAAGTCCTGTAGTACAAAGCACACAGGGAATCTGTTTTGCCACACAGTAATCAAGAAGTCCGTCTACTGCCGCTGCTACACTAAAATCAATCACCGCATCTGCTTTTACGTCACAAGCTTCTATACTTTTAAATACCGGGAAAGAATTGCTTCCGTCATCAAAAGCATCCACTCCCGCCACTAATTCTATACTGTCATCTGTTGCAATTAATCCTGCAATTGTTTTACCCATTTTACCGTTGCAGCCATGCATAATTACTTTTGTCATTACTTTTCCCTCCTTATTCCGAATCAGAGAATTCCGTAATTCTTCATTGCTTTCTCTAATTTTGCCGCATTGTCATCTTCCATCTCTGTAAGAGGTCTGCGCAGAGGTCCGGCTTCCTTTCCCATCAGATTAAGTGCTTTCTTTACAGGAATCGGATTTACCTCGCAGAATAACGCGTCACACAGAGGAATGGCTCGAAGCTGCTCTGCCGCGCTGCCTGCAATATCTCCTTCAAAGAACTTTGCACAGATATCATGTGTCTGCTTAGGTGCCACATTGGAAAGAACAGAGATGACGCCTAACCCGCCTAAGGAAAGAATCGGTACAATCTGGTCATCATTACCGGAATACAAATCAACCTTTCCCCCTGCCAGATGCATTAATCTTGCAATCTGTGAAATATTTCCGCTTGCTTCTTTAACACCCACAATGTTCTCTACTTCCGTACAAAGCTTTACAACTGTTTCCGGAAGAATATTACACCCGGTACGGCTTGGTACATTGTATAAAATACAAGGAATCTTAACAGAATCCGCAATTGCTTTGTAATGTCCGTATAAGCCTTTCTGTGTAGCTTTGTTGTAATAGGGAGATACTAACAGCAATCCGTCCACACCGCATTTTTCTGCCTCTGTAGAAAGATAAATAGCAGTTTCGGTACAGTTAGAACCGGTTCCTGCCACAACAGGTACTCTGCCTGCTACCTGCTCTGTGCAGTACCTGATAACATCCAAATGCTCCTCATGAGTTAAAGTGGAAGACTCACCTGTGGTTCCGCATACGATAATGGCATCTGTACCGTTTGCAATCTGGAACTCGATAAGCTCCGCAAATCTTTCATAATTTACCTCTCCATTTTGTTTAAAAGGTGTAACAATCGCAACACCTGCGCCTTTAAATACAGCCATGATTTTCCTCCTTCTGAGTTCTGAAATATTTTACATATAACGATAAGCTTTTTCCAATTTTTCTTTATTGTAAAGAAAAAATGCCGATACGCAAAACACGCACCGACTCTTTACTACTTCATCGGATAGCGCCCCATCAAAACCAATCTGATGACAGTCATACAGCTCTTAACTGCATGCCCAAGAATCTGCTTGCAGTAAATACAGATTCTTTCGGCGTTTTTTCCTTTCATTTTTCTTCTTATGTGACTGCCACATCCAAAAAATTACTCATAAAACACGCAACCTCTATCTCGT
>CAYWHY010000081.1:0-6004 GCA_964458255.1 uncultured Lachnospiraceae bacterium
TCACATGTCAGTGTATCAGAGTGCCCGTATTAAACGGACATACAGCAGCTGTATTTGTTAAATTCCGCAAAAAACCTACCAAGGAACAGCTTATTGAGAAACTTGTGAACTTTAGTGGCGTTCCGCAGGAACTTAAGCTTCCCAGTGCTCCTAAGCAGTTCATTCAGTATATGGAAGAAGATAACAGACCTCAGGTTCAGCTTGACGTAGATTATGAGAACGGTATGGGTGTCAGCGTAGGCAGAATCCGTGAAGACAGTGTATATGACTGGAAATTTGTAGGATTATCCCATAATACAATCCGTGGTGCCGCAGGCGGTGCTGTTCTTTGCGCTGAATTATTAACGGCGCAGGGGTATATTTCTTCAAAGTAAGTAATATAAAGATGCTTGTGAAATGAGTCGGGTTAAAATGTGAAGGTGAAAGATGATTTTAGGACGTGCACAGGAATTGAAATATCTGAATACCTATTATGACAGGGAAGGCAGTCAGGTTCTGGTTGTTTATGGAGAAAAAAATGTAGGCAAGACAGCGCTCCTTAAAGAGTTCGTTGGGGATAAGTCTTTCCATTATTACCGAGCCCGCTCGGCATCAGTAAGAGAGCAACTGTTTCAGTGGGGAAAGGAACTTTCTGAAAATGAAATACATACGCCGGAATATCCTTCTTTCAAGGAAATTTTAAGTGCGGTTGTCAAAGAAAAACAAAACGGCAAAAAAGTAATTATTGTAGATGAATTTCAATATATTGTTAAAGCCGGTGATTCATTCATGAAAGAATTAATCAGCTTTGTGCATGATAGTTGGCGTAATTCAGAGGTTATGATAATTCTGTGCAGTTCTTCCATCGGCTGGGTGGAAAACAGTATGATTGGAAAAATTGGAGAAGCCGCCTATGAACTTTCCGGGTTTCTTAAGATAAAAGAGCTGGAATTTGAAAATATGATGGAGTTCTATCCTGGATTTGACATGGAAAAATGTATAGAGGCCTATGCCATTTTGGGTGGTGTTCCCGGATTGTGGCGTCAATTTAGCGATAAACTCAGCATAAAAGAAAATATTTGTAAAAATATTTTGGATACCGATAAGCTGTTGTTTGTGCAGGGACCGCGTATTTTGACCGAAGAACTAAGAGAAACAAGTGTATACAATACGATTCTTGCGGCAATTGCGACCGGAAATCATAAATTAAATGATTTACATCTTCACACTGGGTTTTCAAGAGCTAAAATCAGTGTGTATCTAAAAAATTTAATGGAACTTGAATTGGTAGAGAAGGTTTTTTCTTATGATACAGAAGGAAAAGAAAATGTACAAAAGGGAATCTACCGAATTACCAATCATTTTTTACATTTCTATTTTACATTTTTGTATCCGAACTTAAGCAGATTGGAATACATGACGGCTTTTGAGTTTTATGGAAAATATATTTTTCCCCATTTTAGAAGTTATGTTGGAGAATACTATAAGACGGTGTGTAAACAACGTATGAAACAATGGAATCAATGGGGAAAACTTCCGTTTAAAGTAGTGAAATTCGGTGAATGGGTGGGGAAATTTGGAAACATAGACATTATTGCACAGGGCGAGCAGGAAAAGATGATTATCGGTTTGTGTAATTTTGAAAAGCCGATTATGCCGTATGATGATTATGAATGGCTTTTATTCTGTGCGGAAAAAGCTAAAATTAAAGCTGATTATGTGTATTTGTTCTCATCAGGCCGTTTTGATGAAAAACTAAATTTAGAGGCAAAGGTAAAGAAGAACATAAAGTTGATTGCTGTGGAAGATATGTAATGGGAAAAAAATTATTTATTGCGGAAAAACCGAGTGTTGCCCGTGAATTTGCAAAAGCACTGCAGGTTAGTGGAAGTAACAGGGATGGTTATATTGAGTCAAAGGATGCCATTGTGACATGGTGTGTCGGACATTTGGTAACGATGAGTTATCCGGAGGCTTATGATGAAAAATATAAACGCTGGTCACTTGATACTATTCCGTTTATTCCAACGGAATTTAAATATGAAGTTATTAGCAGCGTCCAAAAACAGTTTCAGATTGTCAGCGGGCTTTTGAATCGTGATGATATAGATATCATCTATGTCTGTACAGACTCGGGGCGGGAAGGAGAATATATTTATCGTTTGGTAGAGCGTCAGGCAAATGTGCATGGAAAAGAGCGCCGGCGGGTGTGGATTGATTCCCAAACCGAAGAAGAAATTAAACGGGGTATCAGAGAAGCCAAGGATTTGTCTGAGTATGATAATTTAAGCTCTGCGGCGTATCTTCGCGCCAAGGAAGATTATTTGATGGGGATTAATTTTTCAAGAGTTCTTACTTTGAAATATGGAAATAGCATCAAAAATTATTTGAAGAGAGATCATGCCGTAGTATCCGTAGGTCGTGTTATGACTTGTGTACTCGGTATTGTGGTAAAAAGGGAAAGAGAAATCAGGGAGTTTGTGAAAACTCCTTTTTATCGTGTCCTTTTACAGACAAATATAGATGGAAGATGCTTTGATGCAGAGTGGAAAGCAGTAGAAGGATCCCAATATGATCACTCTCCGCTTTTGTACAAAGAAAACGGGTTTAAGGAGCGGGAAAGTGCACAGGCACTAATTGATTTCTTTACGCAGGATCAGGGGCATCCTCTTTTGGTTGATGCACTTGAAAAGAAAAAGGAAATGAAGAATGCACCACTTTTGTATAATTTAGCAGAGCTTCAGAATGACTGTTCCAAGTACTTTAAAATTAGTCCGGATGAAACACTTCGTATTGTACAGGAACTGTATGAAAAAAAGATGACGACCTATCCGAGAACCGATGCCAGAGTTCTTTCGACGGCAGTTTCCAAAGAAATCTATAAAAATATTAAAGGACTTACCAATTACGGACTTGTAAGCGGGCTTGCATCCCATGTTTTGGAGAGTGGTTCTTATAAAAAAATTACAAAGTCAAGATATGTAAATGATAAGCAGATTACAGACCATTATGCAATTATTCCAACAGGACAGGGAATTAATAATTTAAATTCCTTAAATCCAACGGCCGCGAAGGTGTATGAAATTATTGCAAGAAGGTTTTTGAGTATTTTTTATCCACCGGCCATTTACCGAAAGGTAAGTCTTACACTTTCACTAAAAGCTGAGAAGTTTTTTGCAAACTTTAAGGTGCTTGAAGAAGAGGGATATTTAAAGGCAAGTACGTTTTCTTTTGCAAAGAAGAAGGAAGAAAAAACAAAGGAAGCTGTGGAAAACGAAGAAACGGGTGGCAATGGCACAAACGGTGAAAACGAGGAAAAGGATTTTGGAAAAGACTTTATGGAAGAAATCAATAAGCTTAAAAAGGGTGCAGAACTGCCTGTAGACGGCTTTTCCATAAAAGAAGGAGAAACATCGCCACCGAAACGCTATAACTCCGGAACCATTATTCTTACCATGGAAAATGCAGGACAGTTTATTGAGGATGAGGAACTCCGTGCCCAGATTAAGGGAAGTGGTATCGGTACATCGGCGACCCGTGCGGAAATTTTAAAAAAACTTGTAAATATCGGATATCTTGCACTGAATAAAAAGACCCAGATTATTACACCTACTTTGATGGGCGAAATGATTTATGAAGTGGTGGACAATTCTATAAGACCGCTTCTTGATCCTGCACTTACCGCCAGTTGGGAAAAAGGACTTACCATGGTTGCGGACGGAACCATTACAGAAGAGGAATATATGAAAAAGCTTGATGATTTTGTATCCAGAAGGACCAATATTGTAAAACAATTAAACAATCAGGGGATTTTGAATCAAAGATTTCAAAATGCCTCAAAGTACAACAAGGCGTAAGTGCGTTTTGCTGTGATAAATGATAAAGGATGGTCGAACGACCGAAGAAAGGATGGATAAAATGGAACAGTGTAAAATCAAAAATCTTTATAATTTAGAGGAAACGATTGCAGCGGATTTGATGAAGCAGGCAGAATATCCATGGGAACTTCTTCCTAAAATCAGTGGTTTTATTGTAGAACTCGGGAAATCTCTTCCTAAGGATAAATTCACAGAGGTTTCCGAAAATGTGTGGGTGGCTAATTCCGCAAAGGTTGCGCCTACTGCATTTATAAACGGTCCCGCAATTATTGATGAAGAAGCAGAAGTAAGACATTGTGCATTTGTAAGGGGCAATGCCATTGTGGGTAAGGGTGCCGTGGTAGGAAACTCCACAGAACTTAAAAATGTTATTTTATTTAACAAGGTACAGGTACCTCATTACAATTATGTGGGAGACAGTATCCTCGGTTTTAAAGCGCATATGGGAGCAGGTTCCATTACATCAAACGTAAAAAGCGATAAGACTCTTGTAGTTGTAAAAGCAGTAGGAGAACAGAGGGAAACGGGTCTTAAGAAATTTGGTGCCATGTTAGGTGATAATGTAGAAGTCGGTTGTAATTCCGTGTTAAATCCGGGTACTGTTATCGGTAGAAATTCCAACGTATATCCTACCTCCATGGTACGTGGGGTAATCCCGGCAGGAAGTATCTATAAGAAACAGGGAGAAATTGCACAAAAACAATAAAAAAGAATGAGTGAAAAATTTATCAAAAAGACTGGATTTTTTGTGCATTATATGAGAAAATAAAAGTCGTTGGAAACCGTAAACCGGTTATTTTATCTAAACATTGAAAGGAGTTTTCACATGATTTATTCAAAAGAAGTTGAAGAAATGTGCCCGGTAGCACAGGGCGTATGCCATGGTTGTGCTCCCATCCCCGAAGAAGCAAAATGGGTAAAAGCAAAAGAAGTTAAAGACATCTCCGGTCTTACACATGGTATCGGTTGGTGCGCTCCTCAGCAGGGTGCCTGCAAACTTACATTAAACGTAAAAGAAGGGATCATCCAGGAAGCACTGGTTGAAACCATTGGTTGTTCAGGTATGACTCATTCAGCAGCTATGGCATCTGAAATCTTACCCGGCAGAACTATTTTGGAAGCATTAAATACTGACCTTGTATGTGATGCTATCAATACAGCTATGAGAGAATTGTTCTTACAGATTGTTTACGGACGTACTCAAAGTGCTTTCTCAGAAGACGGACTTCCTATCGGTGCAGGTCTTGAAGACTTAGGAAAAGGACTTCGTTCTCAGGTTGGCACCATGTATGGTACTTTAGCCAAAGGACCTCGTTATCTCGAAATGGCAGAAGGTTATGTGACAGGTATCGCACTTGATGCAGATAACCAGATTATCGGTTACAAGTTCGTAAGCCTTGGCAAGATGACTGACTTCATCAAGAAGGGTGATGATCCTACAACTGCTTACGAAAAGGCAAGCGGACAGTATGGTAGAGTAGCTGACGCTGTTAAGATTATTGATCCCAGAACAGATGAAGAAGTAAAATAAGAGAAGCGGAGGTAAAAAATAATGGCATTATTCGAATCATATGAAAGACGAATTGATAAAATCAATTCAGTATTAAACAGCTATGGTATCGCTTCTCTTGAAGAAGCTGAAAAAATCACAAAAGACGCTGGATTAAATGTTTATGACATGATTAAAGGTATTCAGCCTATTTGTTTTGAAAATGCTTGCTGGGCATATATTACAGGTGCAGCTATCGCAATTAAGAAAGATTGCAGAAGAGCAGCAGATGCAGCAGCAGCTATCGGTGAAGGCCTTCAGGCTTTCTGCATTCCCGGTTCCGTTGCAGATACACGTAAGGTTGGTTTAGGACATGGTAACCTTGGTAAGATGCTTCTTGAAGAAGATACAGAATGTTTTGCATTCTTAGCGGGACATGAATCCTTCGCAGCAGCTGAAGGTGCTATCGGTATCGCGGAAAAGGCTAACAAGGTTCGTAAGAAACCTTTAAGAGTTATCTTAAACGGTCTTGGAAAAGATGCAGCTCAGATTATTGCAAGAATCAACGGATTTACATTTGTTGAAACAGAATATGATCCTTACACAAACACTGTTAAGGAAGTATTCCGTAAATCATATTCAAACGGAGTTCGTTCCC
>CAYWHY010000082.1:0-5978 GCA_964458255.1 uncultured Lachnospiraceae bacterium
CCTCAACTAGTGCTTAGGAGGCGCTTGTTATATCCATTTAACTAAGGGAACAAATGCCGTATTTTCGGGCTTTTTAGCCTCTTTGGCTCCGGCTGCCATGTTTATGAATCCTATCACTTGTGTGATGAATTACTCCTGTTATTATATATTGATTTTTGACTTTTTACAAACTGTAAAATCCGCTTGCCGCTTCCTAAATGGGCTCTACTTGGCTTCCCCTTAGTAGGCTATTGTTATATCCGTTTAACTATGAGAACAGAACACCGATTTTTGGCTTAAAATCAAGGTTTTTCAACCATCGAACCGGCAATCGATTATTCTATTTTTCACTGATTTTCATCAGTTACTCACTTTGCAATTCTGTAACCTTTAGCACTTAGCTTCCACCCAAACATAACTCTTGAATATTTTAACATAACTATGCCATTCTGACTAGGGGAAATTAATAAATCCCTGCATCCAAATGGATCCTTTAAAACGCCTTCCAACGGAAGGCTCCCCATACAAATCTTCTTTATTAATACATACATCGAATATCAAATCATTACAATTAACAGTCATAATATAAATTTCTTCTCCTGTTAATCTGTTCTTCACTAAATTACAGTCCATAATCTCAGCCAAAATGGAATAATGATCACATTCTATACCGTAAGGCATAAAATAAGTATCCACGAGACTAAAAACGTCTTCTTTTAAAATTCTTTTAGAAATCGCCGTATAAGTATCCATATCATCCAAGGTCAGATTTTCTATAGCTTCTTCGTCCCCTTTGCGGGCCGCATCAAGCAACCGGCTTCTCATCATAAGACTACGTTTATTTTGAATAAGATCCCTTTCCGTTTTTTTAAGAGGCATCATTATAGTTCCCTGCGTAGAAAGGGCGGACAAAGATAATGTTGTCCCTTTCATAGGAAGGAAACCTGAACTTTGTGCCTTAACATAAGAAACCATATTTTGAAGATAAAAAATCAAGGACACACCTACCTTAATATCATCACAAATTCCTGCATAAGATTGTTGTGCTGCATGACGTTCTATGGAAACATCTTCAGACGAACTTACTACAGTGCCACGTAAATATGGATAATAATAATCATAAGTAAACTTATCCTCATCATCAAATTCTCCGCAAACAGCAATTCCAATATTTTCTGCAAAATCTTTATCGAACTCAGCAATCAGTGTTTTTTCTCCATTGGATGTATATGCACGATCACTACTGCTCATCACGATATCCGTTAAAAGCTTCTGTAATTCTTTTCGATCCTGTAGCCTGCTAAAACCAATGGCCCTTAAATATTTATGCAAAATTATCTGATCTCCTTCATTCCGCCCATATAAGGCTGTAATACTTCCGGAATTTTAATAGAACCGTCTGTCTGTAAATTATTTTCCAAAAATGCAATCAACATTCTGGGAGGTGCTACAACAGTATTGTTTAATGTGTGGGCAAAATACTTACCATTTTCACCATTAACTCTGATTTTCAGTCTTCTCGCCTGAGCATCACCCAAATTTGAACAACTGCCCACTTCAAAATATTTTTTCTGTCTTGGTGACCATGCTTCCACATCATAAGATTTTACTTTTAAATCTGCAAGGTCTCCGGAACAACATTCGATGGTTCTTACGGGAATATCCATAGAACGGAATAAATCTACAGTATTCTGCCATAATTTTTCAAACCACACAGATGATTCCTCCGGCTTACATACAACAATCATTTCCTGCTTTTCAAACTGATGAATTCTATAAACACCCCTCTCTTCCAAACCGTGTGCACCTTTTTCTTTACGGAAACAAGGTGAATAACTGGTAAGTGTCTTGGGAAGTTCAGCTTCCGGAATAATTGTATCAATAAATTTACCAATCATAGAATGTTCACTGGTTCCAATTAAATATAAATCTTCACCTTCAATTTTATACATCATGGCATCCATTTCAGCAAAGCTCATAACACCGGTTACCACATTACTTCTGATCATAAAAGGAGGTACACAATAAGTAAATCCTCTGGCAATCATAAAATCTCTTGCATAAGAAATAACCGCAGAATGTAATCTGGCAATATCTCCCATCAAATAATAAAAACCATTTCCGGCGACCTTTCTTGCACTGTCCAAATCAATACCATTAAATTTTTCCATAATTTCTGTGTGGTAGGGAACTTCAAAATCCGGAACTACCGGTTCACCATATCTGGTAATCTCTACATTTTCTGTATCATCTTTACCAATAGGAACGGTAGGATCAATAATATTAGGAATTACCATCATAATTTTGGTAACTTTTTCTTCCAGCTCTTTTTCTTTTTCTTCCAATTCTAAAAGCCTCTTTGCTCCGGCAGCCACTTCTGCCTTTTTGGCTTCAGCCTCTTCCCTTTTACCCTGCGCCATTAAAGCTCCGATTTCTTTTGAAATTTTGTTTCTGCCTGCCCTTAAATCATCCGCTTCCTGTTTTACCTTACGACTTTCAGAATCGAGAGCAATCACTTCATCCACCAGCTCTAATTTACTGTCTTGAAATTTCTTTTTGATGTTTTCCTTTACCACATCAGGGTTTTCTCTTAAAAATTTAATGTCTATCATAATAAGACTCCTCTCTTATATTATTCAAGTACTTTTTCTATAAATATGTTTTTTACTTTAAGTAAATCGACAATTAATTCTTTTGATGAATTTTCAATATCTGCATTGATTATCTGAATAACAGGTCTTTCCGGAAATTCTTTATTCTGGCGAATTACACTTCCCACAGAACCATCATTTAAAAGAACTTTGCTTCCTACCGGATATACTGCCGTAAACTCCAAAAAAACATCTACGATAGAGACTGAAAATGAAAAGCCGCGGAAAGATTTCAAATACTCAACTGCTTTGTATACCTTTTGTCTTTCATAACCGATTCCACAAATCATTTCATCAAATGTATCACATACACTTACAACCTGTACTTCAAAAGGTATCTCTTTCATTTTCAACGGATAACCGGAACCATCTGTTTTTTCATGATGATGTAAAATAATTTTTTTCCCACGTTCCGATATCCATGTTTCATCCTTTAATGCTGTATATCCATAAATCGGATGTTTACAATATTCTGTCAGCTCTGACTTTGAAAAACCTTCTAAATCTCTGTTTTCATAAAAATTATCTAAATATCTAAGACCCAAATCATGAAGCAGACATCCTACAGCAATATCATGTACTGACTCTTTGGAAAGTTTGAGTCTGAGAGCAAGTAATGTGGCATAAGAACAAATATTAACAGAATGCTCGTAAATGTCTGCACTTCTTTCTTTAATATCGAAAATTCTGTCTACTACCTCTTCTTCTTCTAAAACACTCATAATAATATTGTCTGCTGTCCGGCTTAATTCCATAAGCTCACTGCTATTATTATAAGTGTGCCTTTCGATAATATGCTTCACTTTATTATGAAAAATATTCTCCACATCTGTTTTTAATATACATACAGCCTCTGCACTGATATGCTCTTCCTTAATATAGACCTCAGTAATACCCAGTTCTTCTATTTTTGAAATATATTCAGGCCTTAGTACAATGCCATCAGATAAGAGAATTCGAAATTCTGATGTCATAATAGGCTTTGCTAAAATTTCTCCACCTTTTAAATCAGCAGTCTTACATAATTTCATGATATCGCTCCTAAAAATTATCCATTCGTTTTCATAGCCATATCAAGCGCTTCTTTTTCCTCATTACCAAGAGGTATATCTGATTCTCCGCCTGTAATTTGTTTTGTATAAGAATAGCATCCTTCCGAACTGTGTACAGAATTAATAATAAAACCGTTATTATTTTCGTCCAACAAAACCAGACAGAAACTCAATTTCCCACCTATCTGACTAAATGCATCGTATTTTACCAAACCAACCTTCTGAATATTTGACTCCATTTTCTTGTATAATGTCCGAATATCCTTTTTATTCTTTTCTATAGATGATTTAATAAATTTATTATCTTCAAAAAGTCCCACAATTTCATCTTCCAGGCTTTTAGCGGATTTACCAGTCATAAACTTTTTGTAGTCTTTTTTTAATCTAAAAATTGAATGTATATTTACTATACATATAATCAGAAGCATGATTACTACTATCACAAAAATCAGCAAAACAATTCCTACATCTAAATTTTCCATTCCAATACTATTTAAAAAAGAACTATTCATCTTAATTGTACCTTTCGCCTGCAAATAACTGAATTCACAAATTTATTTTGACAGTAAATCCACCAATTTATCTAAATCATCATGGCTGTAAAATTCAATTTCAATTTTTCCTGCACCATTACCCCTTGCATTAATGGCAACTTTTGCACTGAGTTTTTGCTTTAATTTTTCTTCGATATCCTGATATACAACTTCCAGAGCTTTGTCTGTATTTACTGCTTTCTTTGCTTTAACCGGTTTACCTAAACCTTTTACAAGCTTCTCAACATCACGTACACTTAATTTTTCATCAAATACCCTTTGGGCAATTGTATACTGTTGCTCCGGATCTTCAATACCAATTAAAGCCCTTGCATGACCTGTTGAAATCATATCATTGATAATCATTTGCTGTACTTCATCACACAATTTTAAAAGACGCATGGAATTAGTAACAGCCGTACGACTCTTTGATACTCTTTCAGCTACTTCATCCTGCTTCAGATTAAATTCTGTCAAAAGCTTTTTATAAGCAAGTGCTTCTTCAATAGGATTTAAATCTTCTCTTTGTATATTTTCAATTAATGAAATTTCTACTATTTCCTGTTCCGTTAAATTTTTAATAATAACAGGAACCTCTTTTAATCCTGCTTTCTTAGCAGCACGCCATCTTCTTTCACCTGCAATTATTTCATAATACGTTTTTCTATCCTGTACAAGAATTGGTTGAAGTAAACCAAACTGCTTAATTGACTCGGCTAATTCTTCCAAAGCATCCTCATCAAAATTTTTTCTGGGCTGTTCTCTATTTGGTTCAACCTTTGTAATATTTACAATGGTTTCACCTTCCTTTTTTTCTTCTTTCTTTTCCTGTTTTGATTTTGTAGAAGTTACTTTTGAACTATCATTTCCTACTGTACTGGGTATTAATGCATCTAAACCTTTTCCCAATCCCCTTGCCATATTATTAATCTTCCTTTCCCTTAATTAATTCTTGTGCTAATAACATATATGCTTCGGCACCGGCAGATTTCGGATCATATATATTAATAGGCATTCCGTAACTGGGAGCTTCGGCTAATCTTATATTTCTCGGAATAAGTGTATTAAATACTCTATGACTTAAATGACTCTTTACATCTTCTACTACCTGCATGGAAAGATTTGTCCTAGAATCATACATGGTAAATACCACACCTTCCATATCTAACTCAGGATTTAAACGTTCCTTTACAAGATTCACTGTATGTATTAACTGACTTAGCCCTTCCAGAGCATAATATTCACATTGAATTGGAACTAAAACGGAATCTGCAGTAGTCATTGCATTGATAGTTAACATATTTAAAGAAGGAGGACAATCAATTATAATATAATCATAGCTATCCTTTATCCATTCCACTTCTCTTTTTAAAATAAATTCTTTTCTGTCAACGCCAATCAATTCTATTTCTGCCGCAGCTAAGTTTACGTTAGAAGGAATAATTGAAATATTTTCTATTACATTTTCAATAATACATTCCTTAATTGAACATTCGCTTAAAATCAGTTCGTAAATAGTATTATCTAACTCATTTTTTTCTATACCAAATCCACTGGTTGTGTTTCCCTGTGGATCAGTATCAATGATCAAAACCTTTTTCCCTTTTTCTGCTAAACAAGCAGATAAATTAATAGAAGTAGTTGTCTTTCCTACTCCTCCTTTTTGGTTTGCAATTGCTATAGTTTTTCCCATCTTCTGTTCCTTTCATATGCCAGTCACAAAAACTCTTTTTCATCTCATCATCATTATAAGATTATAACAC
>CAYWHY010000083.1:0-5965 GCA_964458255.1 uncultured Lachnospiraceae bacterium
ACACGTTCAAAAAGAAAATAATAGAAAAATATGATAAAAGGGATGTTCCGAGAGGGAATATCCCTTTTAATTTTGTTTGAAAGAGTTTATGAGCGATTTTTAGATTTAAAATATTCGGCAAGTGTATAAATCATTTCTATATCCCGTTCAGTTAATCCGCTTATATTTATGGCAGAAGTTTTTTATTTTTCAATTTTGCAGTTGCTTACCGCATAATCAAGAAAGATTCCTATTAGTTCATTACGGCTATGCCCTGTTTGGCAGGAAATAGAATCAATACTATCAACAATTTCTTCTTTTATTCTAATGGAAAAAGTTTTATATCCGTCATTTCCCCGAATTTTCTTAGGTCTAATAATGAGTTTATCCTCTGACATAGTTTGTTACCTCAAGTTTATTTTTCTAACATATATTATAATGTTGAAAGTGAGTGAAAAATATGATATAGTTTATACCATAATGTTATGTTATATTCTATGTTATAAAATATGTTAGGAGGAAGCTAAATGAAACTAATGAAAAAAATCTTAGCAACAACAATGGCAATGGCACTAGGTGCAGGTGCTTTGGTGGGAATGCCTATTCATGCACAGGCAGCAGGAAATATAACTGATGCTTATGTAGGAACATATCTTTATAATGGTGATGTGGGAGATGCTGTTAATGTCACAAAAGATAATGTTTCTATAGCCGGTCTTCCGATTGAGAAAGGAGATGTCAGTGAAGTCGTTGTAAATGACGGTACAGTTCCTGGTGTTACAGCAGATGTTGCTTTGAAAGTCAGTGCGAAGTTGTCGAGCGGTGGTGCTGAACCATATCAATATTATGTACTTTCATTTAAAGATAACAGCCATAATGTATTAAAGGTAACGCAATATACGCGTTCTGCTGGTTATGTATTGGAAGGAACGCAAATGGTTTTAAAATGGGGCGAATGGAAAGCAGGAAGTACTGTTGAGTATCAAAGACAGGGCGCAACAGAACAGCCGACACAGGAAGTAAAGACAGAGGTTAAAACGACAAAAACAAATGATGCTGTTGCGGCAAAGAAAAATTATTCTGCATACACATACAGCGGAACGACAGCGCAAGAACTTGTCAAGGAATTGACTAATTATATCAACACAGCTACGGCTGGTTCCACAATTGAATTTACTGGCAAACCGCTCATGATGTGTTATAGCCGAGCAATATTGGATAAGCTGGCAGATAGAGGAGATGTATCTTTAAAGACAACTTATACGAATGATGGCATTACATATAGTTTCACTATTCCTGCTGGAAGTGATTACAGCAATTTGGAAGATGCAAAATACTATGGATTTATGTATCTGTATACCGTTTTTAATGGTAGCGTAGAAGAATAAAATAAGAATATAACATAAACATTGTTCAAGGGATATTCAGAAGTAGAGAATTTGAGTATCCCTTTTGAGTGCTTATAGGGCGGATAAAAAGGAATCAAAAAGGAGAACGTAGATGATGAAGAAAATGCCAAAATGGTTGTGTGGAGTAGGGACATTGGGTGTCTGTGTGATGCTGATGGGATGCGGTCATGAGCATACATGGACGGAAGCAACCTGTACAGAACCAAAAACTTGCAGTGAATGTGGAGAAACCGAAGGAGAAGCATTAGGACACACATGGGTGGAAGCAACCTGTGCAGAACCCAAACATTGCAGTGTATGCGGAGAAACCGAAGGAGAAGCATTGGAGCATACATGGATAGAAGCAAATTATCAAAAAGCAAAGACATGTAGTGTCTGTGAAACAACAGAGGGAGAACCTTTGCAATCCGATTTTGAAAAATATGGTATTCCATGTAATGTTGTATTAGACAAAGAATTTGATTATGATAATGCCTGTTCTAAAGATGAAACTAAAGATGCAATCATGAAAGGATTGTTTACAGACTATAAATGCTTTGTGTCGGATGAGTCCCATGAAGCTAAAGAAGGATATGTATGGCAAACTTTTACTATGAGAATTACAGTTAATGATTATAATGGTTGGTATTATGGCACTAGACCAAGTTGGAGTTATGAAGGATATTATAATATGCTTGCACATGATGAAAGCGTGGAAACATTGGATGAAGAAGAAAACTGGTATGTTTATCGATTTTCGCAAAATTATGGTGGAAAAGATTATGATGAATGCTTGTTCAAGATTAAATATGATGAAGGCTGGAATTATTCAGAATATTGGATTAGTGATTATTGGGATGAGGCATTTCCGAGATATGCAACAAGAGAGTTATATTTTGAAGTCTGTGTGCCAGAAAATTCGGACGGAGTAGCAATCATATTAAGAAATGATAGGCTGACAGGAGAATATGTAGACCATTTCTTTAATATGAATAATTTGGACAGCGTGGAAGCATTCCGTTTGCCTGTGGCTACCCCGAATCAGTAAATAATATGAGATGTAATTAATATGAAAAAGGGATATTCCTATGATGGAGTATCCCCTTTTTGATGAATAAATTTATGGATGCTTATTTGGAGCAGTACTTCTGAAGCTAATAAATTGTTCCCATTCTTTCTGATATTCGTCGGGGAATATGACTTCTTTAGTAAGTGGAATAGACAGGTCTTTCAATGTCCCATCATTTTCTTCAATTTCCTTGTAAAATAAATCTTCCTGTTCGTTTAGTAATGCTTTGAGAGAGTCAGTTGCAGGAAGTGCTGATTTGACTAAATAAACAGTAAACAGATAATTTACAAGTGCAGAATTAATATTTAGTACAGGATATGTAGATTGATAATCTTTTGTAGGAACATAATCTATTTTAATATATTGTGTAAGAATATCAAGAATACTGTTATCTGTACCTGAACACAAAGAAGTTGGCGATACATTGAAATATTCTGCAAGTGTCAATTGCTGGTCTGGTGATAAGGATTTGTGTCCGTTTTCTATTTTGCTAATAGTTGATTGAGTACAATTTAAAATATCGGCTAAGTCATCCTGCGTTTTTTTATTCTTTTTTCTAAGTTCTTTTATTCTTTCTCCTGCTGAATTTTTATGGCTCATATGCTCTCCTTGGAATGATAAATGAATACATAATAATTATGTCACGTAAAATATTCTTGTCAAGAATATATTTACGATAAGTATTCCTTCAAATGGAATAAATTCATAAAAATTCAAAAATGGTTATTTGTGAGAATATATGATACTGTACAGATACGGAAGGCGCACCGTAATATAGCAGATGCGGATATCAGCAGAAGCGGAAAGGAGAATTATCAATATGGCAAAATTAGTAGGAGTAAAAGTTGTTACAACAAAGCAGGGAAACAAAGGATATGAATATCACTTCGTTGACGAGTTCTCTCTTTACGATAAAGAGCATTCAGAGTGCTATGGTAGTCAGGTGTTTTCAGAGTATTCTTCGCAGGCGTTTAATGCGAAAGTTGGCGAAGATGTGGAAATTCTTTATGGAAAGGGTTTCCAAGGTAAGGCACAACTAACTGGTGTTCTTAGCGTCTCAGAAGGCAAAGTGAAGATTGATAAATAAGTTATACTTTATGTCATCGGAGCATTTTTAATAATGCCCCACGCTGTTAGCATAAGATTTTATTACCAAGTATATAGACCAATAAAATTTATTCAAGCGGAGTGGAGTTAACCGCTCCGCAAATAAAAAATGAAAGGAGAAAGATATATGCAAAATAATCAATATAATACAGAAATGAATACTAGAAAGAAAAGTTTGTACAGAATGCGTTTAGGTGCATCCTATTTTAAAGAAATTCCATTGTTAAATTGTATTTGGATATTTTGTGTTGTCGAAATTGTATTGCTTGAAATCTGGAAAAATAAATTGTTAGAGGAATTTACAGTTATTGAGTTTATGTTGCCTATTTTAAGCATATGTTTAATTGGTATTGAAATAGTTTTACCTGTCTTTACCATAATTGCAATTTTGAAGGGAATTGGAGAATTGGTTGCAAGGAAAGAAGCGTAAGTTGTTTGATTCCTATATTGAAAAGATGTATTCGATATGGTATCCTATATTTATAATCATGTTGTGGACTGGGATGCGTGTGGGAGAGATTACTGGACTTAGATGGTGTGATATTGATTTTGAGGAAGAAACGATAAGCGTTAATCATACATTGGTCTATTACAGTACCAGAACGGAGCAAGGACAGATTTTCGCAATCAATACACCAAAGACCAAAGCAGGAGAGAGAATTATTCCCATGCTCCCGAAGGTAAAAGAAGCGTTTTTAATGGAGAAAGCATATCAAGAAGAATGTGGTATTAAAAGCAATGCAGTAGTAGACGGATTTCGGGATTTTATCTTTGTGAATCGTTTTGGAAATGTTCAGCATCAAGGAACGCTCAATAAGGCATTGTATAGAATTATAAGGGATTGCAATTATGAGATTCTTGATAATAACCACAAAGAAGATGCGGTAATTCTTCCGAAGTTTAGCAATCACTCATTAAGACATACTTTTACAACAAGGATGTGTGAAGCAGGAGTAAATATTAAGGCTATGCAGGAGATTTTAGGTCATGCAGATGCAGAAACAACAATGGATATTTACGCAGAAGCCACTAAGGACTTGAAGCGGTCTGAACTTATCAATTTTGAAGATTATTTCAATAAACAGAAGCGGATTCAATCTGGTATTATCTAGGTTGCGACTGTGCGACCAATGTGCGACTGATTTGCGACTACATATAAAGAATTGTGTAGATTTATAAATCGGAAGCCTAAAAGAAACATTGAAAAATAGGCATATACAGAGATATGCAGAGTTGTAAATAAATCGGTACGATTTCCCGACAATGAAGTCATTGGATAAATAAAGTCAGTAAAATCAATGGTTAGCGGACTTTGGTAAAATCGAAAATTTACGCCGATACGCCAATTTTACGCCAAATCATACAAGAAACAATGCAAAGATGTAGAGTGTTACAGATGAGTATTGTTTGTGCGAAGTAAAAATGATATTATTATGAGATGCAAAAGGAATGGCGTGTGCCATTCCTTTTGTTGCAAATATTTAAAGCTTTTTATAGGCCTAATATATGTAATGGGATTTCGTTGTAGAAATAATAACACCCCATTCGTTCTATGTACTCTAGCGTGTCTCTGTATTTAGGATCTTTGAACCAATCGTTGAAAATATAAATGAATTCAACATTGTAGCCTAAAGGGGCAAAGAGTTTTTCGTATTCCCATTTCTTAAAGTGGCAGCTAGGTAGCTTTTCGTCCACGGAACCGGAGCAGTTTTGAAATTTCTTTTCTATGATGTAGGCAGTACGATTTTCATAGTTAATAAATGCCTCGTCCGGACGCCATGCTTTAGAGTTGTAATCAGCAAAATTAATGCCATTAGGGGTTAGGAAATGTGAATAGATACGGGTTTGTGGTACGGACATCCCTATTTCATATCCATCAAAGTAAACAACATGATCTTCAACTTCGTATCCGGCTTGAAAAAGAGCATCATTTAATGAGGTGGTCTGTTCAAAATGTAAGCCGTTTCTATTGGTTTGTGCACCGCCACCATGTTTGTTAGGAATTCTTGCCATTGCTTATACCTCCTTAAAAAATTCGCTTATTTCAACACCAAGTACATTAGCAATCTGATTTAAAACAGATATGGACAAGCTTTTATTGCATCCGGAAGCTTCAATTTTGGACAAATAGCTGATGCTAATTTTTGCCTGTTCTGCAAGTTGCACTTGTGTTAAATTTTCCTGTTCTCTGTATTGTTTTATATTTGCACCTATAACTTGATATAGGTCGGTATCGTTGTTGAATCGCATAAAAACACCTCTTTCACTATTTGTGAATATTATCGCATGAGAAGAGGTTTATATAAATTCACTTATTGTGAAAGAACTATTGTGTAGATTTTTTAGACGATATGAGTTACAATGATATAACCAACGAAAAGAAGGAGGTATGTCTTATAAGTTTACAACCAAATAATTTCAA
>CAYWHY010000084.1:0-5871 GCA_964458255.1 uncultured Lachnospiraceae bacterium
ATTTGCATTACGAATTCTTGTAAGCATATCTGCAATAGGATCGCTCATTGTCATTCTTTTTTCCTCCTAAATATTTCCTACCAACTTGCTTTTTTGACGCCGGGAATCTGTCCCTTATATGCCAGTTCACGGAAGCAAATTCTGCAGATTCCGTATTTTCTCAATACAGCATGTGGACGTCCACAAATATTACAACGAGTATATTCTCTTGTAGAGAATTTAGGTTTACGCTGTTGTTTAATCTTCATTGAAGTCTTAGCCATGGATTCTATTTACCTCCTTCTTTACTTTGCGAATGGCATATTAAATAACTTTAATAATTCACGTGCTTCTTCATCTGTCTTTGCGGTGGTAACAAAGATAACATCCATTCCTCTTACCTTATCTACCTTATCATATTCGATTTCAGGGAAGATAATCTGTTCTTTGATACCTAATGAATAATTTCCTCTTCCGTCAAATCCATTAGGATTAACACCTCTAAAGTCACGTACACGGGGCAATGCAAGGTTTACAAGACGATCTAAAAATTCATACATCTTTTCACCACGAAGTGTCGTCTTACATCCGATAGCCATACCTTCTCTGATTTTGAAGTTAGCGACAGATTTTTTAGCTCTGGTAAGCACTGCTTTCTGTCCTGTAATTGTTTCCATGTCCTTTACCGCGGATTCAAGTAGTTTTGCGTTATCTTTCGCTTCTCCGACACCCATGTTAACAACAATCTTGTCAAGCTTAGGTACTTCCATGATGTTCTTATATCCGAACTTCTTAATCATAGCATCTATGATCTCATCATTATATAATGTTTTAAGTCTGCTCACGCTTCCAGTTCTCCTTTCCTAGAATTAGTCAATTACTTCACCGGTTGACTTTGCAAAACGTACTTTCTTTTCTCCGTCCATTTTAAAACCAACTCTGGTTGCTTTTCCTTTGTGAACGTACATGACGTTTGAAACATCAATAGGAGCTTCTTTTTGAATAATTCCACCATTCTGGTTAGCTGCTGAAGGCTTTGTATGCTTGCTAACCATGCCAACGCCTTCCACTATAACCTTGTGGTTCTTAGCGTCTACGGAAAGCACCTTGCCTTCTTTTCCATTATCTTTACCGGCGATTACTTTAACAGTATCACCCTTTTTAATCTTTAATGTTGCCATGCTAAGCACCTCCTATAATACTTCGGGAGCCAGTGAAACAATTTTCATAAACTGTTTGTCACGAAGCTCTCTTGCTACCGGCCCAAAAATACGGGTTCCTCTGGGAGTCTTATCATCTTTAATGATAACAGCAGCATTTTCGTCAAATTTAATATAAGATCCGTCTTTACGACGTGCGCCTTTAACAGTACGAACAACGACAGCCTTTACTACGTCACCTTTTTTTACAACGCCGCCTGGTGTTGCATCTTTAACCGTAGCAACAATGACATCGCCAATTTGTGCATATCTTCTGGTAGAGCCGCCCATAACTCTGATGCAGAGGATTTCCTTAGCACCTGTGTTATCAGCAACCTTAAGTCTGCTTTCTTGTTGAATCATGCTAATTCTCCTTCCAATTTTGCCTGTTGCAAAACTATTTTGCTCTTTCTACGATTTCTACAAGTCTCCATCTCTTGTCTTTGGATAAAGGTCTTGTTTCCATTACTTTAACGGTGTCACCAATGCGGCATTCGTTGTTTTCATCATGTGCTTTTAACTTATAAGTATCTTTTACAATCTTTTTGTAAAGAGGATGCTTTACATGTTCTTCGATAGCAACAACGATTGTCTTATCCATTTTATCACTGATAACTTTACCTGTACGTGTTTTTCTTAAATTTCTTTCCACGACTTACGTCTCCTTTCCTTTCTTCGACATTCAGCTTACAACCTTATGCTTCTTTCTGCTTCATAGTAATAACCGTCTGAATTCTTGCAATATTCTTTCTTACTTCTTTGATTCTTGCTGTATTATCCAGCTGATTGGTTGCATTCTGGAATCTCAAATTGAAAAGTTCTTTCTTGGCAGCTACTAATTCCTGTGCTAATTCTGCAGCTGATTTTGCCTTTAAATCTTCTACATACTTATTCGTTTTCATTTGATACACCGCCTTCCAAGTCTGCCTTAGAAACGATCTTGCATTTGCAAGGAAGCTTATGCGTTGCAAGTCTTAAAGCCTCTCTGGCTGTTTCTTCAGCTACTCCTGAGATTTCAAACATTACACGGCCGGGCTTAACAACTGCCACCCAGCTGATTGGTTGCATTCTGGAATCTCAAATTGAAAAGTTCTTTCTTGGCAGCTACTAATTCCTGTGCTAATTCTGCAGCTGATTTTGCCTTTAAATCTTCTACATACTTATTCGTTTTCATTTGATACACCGCCTTCCAAGTCTGCCTTAGAAACGATCTTGCATTTGCAAGGAAGCTTATGCGTTGCAAGTCTTAAAGCCTCTCTGGCTGTTTCTTCAGCTACTCCTGAGATTTCAAACATTACACGGCCGGGCTTAACAACTGCCACCCAGTATTCCAGTGTACCTTTACCGGAACCCATACGTGTTTCTGCTGGTTTTGCTGTTACTGGTTTATCAGGGAAAATCTTAATCCAGACCTTACCACCACGTTTGATATGACGAGTCATAGCTACACGGGCTGCTTCAATCTGGTTTGATTTAATCCAACAAGGTTCTGTTGCAACAATACCGTATTCACCGTAAGTAATTGTATTACCACGGCTTGCTTTACCTCTCATGGTGCCACGGAACTGTTTACGACGTTTCACTCTTTTAGGCATTAACATTATTTATCGCTCCCTTCCTGCACTGTCTTTTCTTCATTCTTCTTAGTAGGAAGTACTTCACCCTTGTAAATCCATACTTTAACACCTACTTTACCGTAGGTTGTATCTGCTTCAGCGAAACCGTAATCAATGTCTGCACGTAATGTCTGAAGCGGAATAGTACCTTCACTATAGAACTCTGCACGGGCCATATCTGCACCGCCCAAACGTCCTGAACAGGATGTCTTAATACCAAGAGCACCGGACTTCATTGTTCTTCCCATGCAGGACTTCATTGCACGTCTGAAGGATACACGGTTTTCAAGCTGCTGTGCAATATTTTCTGCAACAAGCTGTGCATCTTTATCAGGTCTCTTGATTTCTTTGATATCTACCAAAACTTTCTTTCCTGTCATTTTGGAAAGTTCTTTCTTAGTTACTTCGATTTCAGCGCCACCCTTACCGATTACAACACCGGGCTTAGCTGTGTAAATGATAACCTTTACTCTGCCTGCCGCTCTCTCGATTTCGATTTTGGAAATTCCGGCACTGTATAATTTCTTCTTAAGGTATTTTCTGATATCATAGTCTTCTACAAGAAAATCAGAAAATTCTGCATCTGCATACCATTTAGAATCCCAATCCTTAATAACACCGACTCTTAAGCCGTGAGGATTAACTTTCTGTCCCATTATTTTTCCTCCTATCTTTCATCAAGCACAACTGTGATGTGGCTCATTCTCTTTTCGATTCTGTAAGCTCTGCCCTGTGCTCTCGGTTTTACTCTCTTCATTGTAGGTCCTTTATTTGCATAACATTCTGCAATGTAAAGGTTTTCAGCATTCATACCATTATTGTTTTCAGCGTTTGCAATTGCAGACTGAAGCAATTTTTTGATGATGCTGGAAGCATATCTGGGATTGTACTCTAAAATTGCCAAGGCTGTTGCTACATCTTTGCCTCTGATGGCGTCTAATACGAAACATGCTTTCTGAACAGACACTCTTGCGTAAGATAACTTAGCTGAAGGTCTTGTGTCTTTCTGCGCATTTCTCTCTCTTTTAATTTGGGATCTATGTCCTTTTGCCATTGCTAAAACCTCCTTATCTTACTTTAGACTTCTTTTCGTCTTTGCCGTGTCCTCTATAAGTTCTGGTTGCAACGAATTCACCTAACTTATGTCCAACCATATCTTCCGTAACATATACAGGAACGTGCTTTCTTCCGTCGTGTACTGCAAATGTATGTCCCACAAAAGAAGGGAAGATTGTAGAACGACGGGACCAGGTTTTAATAACCTGCTTTTGTCCTGCTGCATTCATTGCATCTACTTTTTTCAGTAAACCTGCATCTGCAAAGGGTCCTTTTTTCAGTGATCTAGCCATTTTCTCTCCTCCTTAATTATTTGATGGCCTTGCCGTCTCTTCTTCTTACAATCAACTTGTTAGAAGCTTTTTTCTTCTTACGTGTCTTAAGACCAAGAGCGGGCTTGCCCCAAGGTGTACAGGGGCCGGGACGTCCAATACCGGTCTTACCTTCACCACCACCATGCGGATGGTCATTAGGGTTCATAACAGAGCCACGAACTGTAGGGCGAATGCCCATATGACGCTTACGTCCTGCTTTACCAAGATTGATAAGGCTGTGATCTACATTACCTACAACACCGATTGTTGCTCTGCAAACGACAGGTACCATTCTCATTTCGCCTGAAGGGAGACGAAGTGTTGCATATTTTCCTTCTTTTGCCATCAGCTGTGCGCTGTTACCTGCCGAACGGACAAGCTGTCCACCCTTACCCGGATATAATTCAACATTGTGTATCTGTGTACCAACGGGAATATTTGCTAAAGGCAAGCAATTACCTATTCTCACTTCTGCTTCAGGTCCGTTCATGACCTTCATTCCGTCTGTCAATCCCTCCGGAGCGAGGATGTATGATTTTTCACCGTCCGCATAACAAATCAATGCAATATTTGCTGTTCTGTTAGGATCATACTCAATTCCGATTACAGTAGCCGGAATTCCGTCCTTACTGTTTCTCTTAAAATCTACAAGTCTGTATTTTCTTCTGGAACCGCCTCCACGGTGTCTTACAGTAATTTTACCCTGATTGTTACGACCGGCATTCTTTTCTAATGAAACACAAAGTGACTTTTCAGGAGTATTCTTTGTGATTTCAGAAAAATCAGAACCAGTCATATTTCTTCTGGAAGGTGTATATGGGTTATATGTCTTAATTCCCATGACTTTTTCTCCTTTCGATTTATGCATATTTTCGTGATGCTACACTTATTGGGAAGAATGCGTCGCATTCTTCACAGATGAAATTTCAGAAATGCTCAGATACTATCCTTTAGTATCTTTGCTTTTCTTTTCATCTCATTATAGGCCGGCAAAGATTTCAATTTCTTTGCTGTCAGCTGTTAACCAAACGATTGCCTTCTTGGTTTTAGCGGTCTTTCCGTAAATCACGCCGCGTCTCTTTGTTTTACCGTCACAATTCATGGTGTTAACCTTTGCAACCTTTGTTCCTTCGAACATTTTTTCAACAGCTTCCTTAATCATTGTCTTATTTGCTTCGGGATGAACCAAAAAAGTATATTTCTTTTCGCTCATACCGGCCATGCTCTTTTCTGTAACAACCGGTTTGAGGATTACGTCATAATACTGAATTGCTGCCATTATGCATACACCTCCTCAATCTTAGCCACTGCATCCTTTGTAAGAATCAGTGTATCGCCCTTTAAAATGTCATATACATTAATTGTGTTGGTTAATGCTGTCTTAACAGTCGGAAGGTTTCTTGCAGACATAACTACCTTCTCATCATTTTCAGCAATAACAACAAGTGCCTTGCCGACTTTCAAATTGTCCATAACTGCCTTGAACTTCTTTGTTTTGATTTCATCAAACTTAAGTTCATCAACCACAATCAGCTTGCCATCCTTCACTCTGCTTGTAAGTGCGGATTTAAGAGCCAATCTCTTTTCCTTCTTATTTAACTTAAAAGAATAATCTCTCGGTACGGGAGCGAATACGACGCCGCCTCCTGTCCACTGGGGAGCTCTTGTTGAACCCTGTCTTGCATGACCGGTTCCTTTCTGTCTCCA
>CAYWHY010000085.1:0-5832 GCA_964458255.1 uncultured Lachnospiraceae bacterium
ATTTTGCAACCATATAAGATTGTCAAAATTTTATCAACACGCTTATTTTACCTAATTTGTCCAAAAAGTGCAAGATGTAAATGAAAAATATTTATATTTTGTAAAATTTTTAATATTTCTTTTATAATCCATTGCCTTTTTTATTCAAATCGGCTAGACTGAAAGCTGAAATTTACAGTAATGAAGGAGGGAAAAAATGTCCATCAATGCCGATTACCATTTACACTCTTATTTTTCGGGTGATTCCGATACTCCCATGGAAAAAATGATTATGCAGGGAATTGACCTGGGGCTTACTTCCATGTGTTTTACCGAGCATATGGATATGGACTATGTATATGTCAAGCCGGAGAAACAAGGTATGTTTGATTTAAATACAGACTCCTACCTGTATGAGCTTGCTACTCTCAAGGAAAAATATAAGGACAAAATCAAAGTGCTTTTCGGCATAGAGCTTGGCGTCCAGCCTCATCTTCGGAAAGAGCTTGCAATATTTGCCAAAAGTTTTCCTTTTGACTTTATTATCGCCTCCTCCCACGTCTGCAACCGCAAGGATCCTTACTATCCTTATTTTTATGAAGAACGCAGCGACGAAGAAGCCTACAGGGAATATTTTCTTTCTATTTTAGACAATCTGAAAGTTTTCAACAACTTTGATGTATACGGGCATTTAGATTATGTGGTCCGCTACGGCACAACTAAAGATTCTGATTATTCATATGATAAATACAAAGACATTCTGGATAAAATTCTGGAAACCATTCTTGATAACGAAAAAGGAATTGAAATTAATACCGGTGCCATCGGTTATAATTTGAAAGAATTAAATCCCTGCACTGATATTCTGAAACGCTATAAAGAACTGGGCGGCGAAATCATTACTGTCGGTTCCGATGCCCACGCTCCGGAGAATATTGCCCGTGGATTTGGCAGGGCTGCCGATGTGCTGCTCTCCTGCGGATTCAAATATTATACAACATTTGAGAACCGTCTCCCGGAATTCCATAGAATTTAGCAACGGTGTGATTTGTGTGATAATTTAAGGAATGTGTTGTTTTCAGCCATCACACAATCACACCGCCGCCTAATACATACTCCCCTTCATAAAACACCACTGCCTGGCCCGGTGTTACCGCCCTGACAGGCTTTTCAAAGATACAATGGATTTCATCCTCGCCGGTTCTTTCTATCACACACCACTCTCCGGCATGTGCATAACGGATTTTCGCCCAGACTTTTCGGGGCACAGGCAAATCCTCCATTCCCATAAAGTTAATCTGACGGCAGGTAAGCTCGCTCCTAAATACATCTTCCCCTTCGCCGATTACCACCTCATTAGTTTCGGGACGTATTTCTGTAACAAACACATGATGTCCCATGGCAAGTCCAAGTCCCTTGCGTTGTCCGATAGTGTAATGGGTAATGCCTTTGTGCTTCCCTAAAATAATACCGTCTTTCGTGACAAAATTTCCCGGTCCGGGTACTTTTTTCGGAGCTTCTCTTTCAATCAGTCCCGCATAATCTCCATCCGGTACAAAGCAAATGTCCTGACTATCCGGCTTATGAGCCACCGGCAGTGCATTACTGACCGCGATATCACGGATTTCATCTTTCGTAAATTCTCCCACAGGCATCAGGGTATGTGAAAGCTGAAACTGTGTCAGATTGTACAAAGCATACGTCTGATCCTTTTTTGCCGTAACCGAATTGCGGATAGCGAATCGTCCGTTTGCAAGCTGCTCTACTCTTGCGTAATGCCCTGTTGCAATATAATCCGCGCCGATTTCCATACTTCTTTTAAGAAGCGCTTCCCACTTTACATAACGGTTACAGGCATTGCAAGGATTTGGAGTTCTTCCGGCCAAATATTCCGCCACAAAATAATCCATGACATTCTTTTTAAATTCATTTTTAAAATTCATGACATAATAAGGAATATCCAGGACCTGTGCCACGCGCCTTGCGTCGTCCACCGCTGAAAGACCACAACAGCCACCGTTTTCTTCTGTTATTTCTTTCTCTTCATCCTGCCAGATTTGCATGGTCACACCTATGACATCATATCCCTGTTCTTTTAAAAGATATGCCGCCACAGAAGAATCCACACCGCCGGACATCCCCACAACTACCTTTTTCTTCATCAGTACTCTTCCTGTTCTTCCCCTTCATGAATATCAGACTTCGGTTTTTCAAGCCCTTCGATGACAATACCGTTTTTCTCCGCATAATCCCAAAGTGCCGCATGAATGGCCTCCTCTGCCAAAAGGGAACAATGTACTTTTACCGGTGGAAGTCCGTCTAACGCTTCCATAACGGCTTTGTTCGTAATCTTCATCGCCTCTTCAATACTTTTTCCTTTTACAAGCTCTGTTGCCATGCTACTGGTAGCAACCGCAGCACCGCAGCCAAAAGTCTTAAACTTGCAGTCTCTAATCACATGATTTTCATCAATATCCAAATATATTCTCATAATATCGCCACACTTGGCATTGCCGACCGTGCCGACACCGCTGGCATTTTCTATTTCACCCACATTTCTGGGATTGGAAAAATGGTCCATTACTTTTTCACTATACATTCACTTTTCCTTCCTTTCTGCAAAAATCCTCGTACAAAGGAGACATCTGACGTAATCTGTCCACAATTTCCTTTACACAATCTACCACGTAATCCATCTCTTCTTTCGTATTTTCCTCACTGAGTGTTAACCGTAAGGAACCATGCGCTGTCTCATGTGGCAATCCGATTGCCAAAAGCACATGTGACGGGTCAAGTGAACCTGATGTACAGGCAGAACCACTGGATGCACAAATTCCTTTCATATCAAGCATGATAAGAAGGGATTCCCCTTCAATAAATTCAAAACTGAAATTTACATTATTGGGAAGTCTGTTTGTTTTGTCGCCGTTTAATCTGCAATAAGGAATTTCATTACCGATTCTTTCAATCAAATAATCGCGAAGCTTTGTTTCTTTTGCCATACGGCTTTCAAAATTGTCGAAAGCTCTTTTTACTGCTGCGGCAAAGCCCACAATTCCCGGAACATTTTCCGTTCCCGCTCTACGACCTCTTTCCTGCCCTCCGCCATGGATAAATGAACGGCTCTTTATGCCTTTTCTAATATAGAGAAAGCCGATTCCCTTAGGACCGTTAATTTTATGACCGCTGGTGCTTAACATATCTATTTTACACTCATCCACAGATAACGGGATATGGCCGTATGCCTGTACCGCATCCGTATGAAATAAAATCTGATGTTCTTTTGCCATAGCTCCGATTTCTTTTAACGGCTGTATCGTACCAATTTCATTGTTTGCCGCCATAATCGAAATCAGAATAGTATCAGGGCGAATGGCTTTTTTAAGCTCGTCCAATTTCACAATTCCATTTTCATCTACATCAAGATATGTTACCTCAAAGCCTCGTTTTTGTAAATATTCACAAGTATGAAGAATAGCGTGATGTTCAATTTTAGACGTAATAATATGCTTCCCCTTTGACTCATAAGCTTCCGCTGTTGCAATCAATGCCCAGTTATCAGACTCAGAACCGCCTGCCGTAAAATAAATATCCTGCGGCTTAGCCCCAATGCTTTTTGCAATCACTTCTCTTGCTTCTGTAATTGCCTTTTTGCTGTCCGCACCTAAAGAATAAATGCTGCTTGGATTGCCATAACTTTCTTCAAAGTACGGAAGCATGGCCTGCACTGCTTCTTTTGCAGTTTTAGTAGTTGCAGCATTATCCAAATAAATTTTATGATTCACAATAATACCCCACCTTTCCTAACTATCAGGATACTTTTTTCCATAATTTCTTTTTCCTAGTAATTAACTAGGTTTTGTTTGTCATAATATATCATTTCAGGGAAGTTCTGTCAATGTAAGCAAATGCATATATTTATCAATAACAAGCTTCCGGGTGGTCTTCATGTTATCCTTATCCCGAAAAAATTCCCTTATTACAGGCACTATTATTCTTACTCTCACAGGATTCGCCAGTCGTTTTATCGGCTTTTTTTACCGTATATTTCTTTCCCGCGTATTCGGGGCAGAAGGGATGGGAATCTATCAACTGACCTCCCCCGTTCTTGCACTTACTTTCTCCCTGACAGTTGCCGGTATGCAGACTGCCATCTCAAAATACGTTGCAGGAGAAACTATATCTAAAAATTATCGGTATTCTTTTACCCATTTATTCACGGGATTTATCATTTCAATGACTCTTTCCGTCCTCTGTATGGTTGGAATTTACTGTTATGCGGACAAAATTGCTCTTTTCTTTCTAATGGAAGAACGTACTGCACCGTTACTTAGAATTATAGCGTTTTCCATCCCTATGGCTACCGTTCATTCATGTATTAACGGCTATTTTTACGGCATCCGTAAGACCATCGTTCCTTCAGCCTGTCAGTTATCCGAACAACTGGTACGTGTAGGCAGTGTTTATGCCATTTATTACATTTGCCTGCAAAAGGGATACGCTCCTACCATCAGCTTTGCGGTAGTCGGTCTGGTCATCGGAGAAGCTGCTTCCATGATTGTTTCCCTGATTGCAGTCAAAGCTCATTTTTCCCATGTAATTCCCCAAAATTACGGTTCCTTACTTTCCTTTCAAGCGCTCCCCTTTTTCAGTGCAGCCAGAAACCTGATGCAGGTTGCCGTTCCTTTATCTTTAAATCGGGTTATCATTAATTTTCTGCAGAGTGTAGAATCCATCTTTATTCCGAATCGTCTCATGGTTTACGGCTATGACCAGACTGCCTCATTAAGTGTTTACGGTATCTTAACCGGCATGTCCATGCCCCTGCTCTTCTTTCCCGGTGCCATCACAAATTCTGTCTGCGTTTTGCTTCTTCCTTTAGTATCCGAAGCCGACGCCGGCGGAAATAAGCAGGCAATAAAAAAAGCCGTGCACAAATCTGTACTCTACGGCTTTTTACTGGGTGCTGTATTTACGGTATTTTTCTTATCAGGTGGTAAATTTTTAGGAAATCTTCTTTATCAAAATGAACTGGCCGGTAAATTTATCATGATTCTCAGTTTCCTGTGTCCACTCATGTATATCGCAAGTACATTAAACAGTATTTTAAACGGTATGGGCAAAACAGGTCTGACCTTCCTATACAGCATAATCAGTCTGTTTGTAAGGCTTGCCTTTGTCTTTTTTGCGGTTCCCGTATTTGGCATTAACGGTTATCTTTGGGGACTGCTCGCAAGCCAATTAGTCCAAACACTATTATGCATATTTGCTGTACGGGAATACTATTAAACCTTATATACCAGCAACAATCGTCCCTCTTGTACAGAGATTTCGGAAGGGATACCCATAAACTCATTGCTTACCCCTAACGGAAAATCATTGGTTAATTCCGCGTTATCCAATGGATATTTCAAGCCTTTCAATGTAACTCCTTTTGCCCTTTCACCATAGGCAAAAACCGATAAATATCCCTTCATAGACGAACTAAAGTGCATGACATCATCCTGAATCATGGTAATAACCGTATCTTTATCATAAAGGAATCCTCTGGCACCTTGCCCGGCTATATAGGCAAGACTTTGAATATTGGCAACCGTATGTTCAAACCGGCCGCCACACGCTCCGTAAATACAGAAAATGTGGTATCCGGCCTTCAATCCCTCTCTAATTGCCACCCGCATATCGGTGTCATCCTTTTCCGGCCGCAACTGTATCACATTTTCATGCTTAGGCAAATATCCAAGAGAATCAAAATCACCAACAACCAAATCCACTCTCTGATCCTTTACATATTCATAACCACCGTCCACTGCGATTACAAAATCCTCTGTATTTAACTGTAACAGGAGCCGG
>CAYWHY010000086.1:0-5772 GCA_964458255.1 uncultured Lachnospiraceae bacterium
CCACTTTATTTTTTCTGAGTTCTTTTCCCACAAAGGTAAATAAATCTCTTACCAGCTGCAGATTAAAGCTACAGCCAAGTGCTGTCCCGTTCGGAAGTGAAAATGCCTTTGTTCCACAGTCCATACGAATTCCCGAAGGACCGTCTGCACAGCAGACAGCCGGAATTTGGAACTTTCTAAGGCTCTCTGTCAGGCCTCCAAACGCACCTGCCGTTCCCGGAGTGACCTTGGGACTGCACATACCCTCTCCACGGAAAAGACACATTAAATCTTCATCTGACAGTTGTGCCACAAATTCATCCATGGATACTTTGCCGTCGTATACTTCACCTAAAAGATACCCCTTGTCTCCCGTATAGGCAATCGCTTCTTTCCTTGCACTGTTTATTCGGTCTTCCACCTCCGCTGTGCCAAGAGGCACCTGCACCATTTTAGCTTGCAATTTTCCATCGGAAAGTTCCTGCGGTTTCAGTCTTTCAAAAACTTCCTTCGGTGCACACGCTTCCTGCAAATGTTCCAAAACCTCTGTTTCCTGATTGAAACTTCCAGCATATGCGACGCTTCTTACATCTGTGCCAACATAAATCCGATATTCACCTTTTTCTAAAACATAACAGGATTTATTTCCGGTAACACCGGTATCATCATAGGATGCGAAATAGTACTTAGGACAATCAATGATAAACTCTGTCTCTTCTTTCGGCTGAACCAAATCTGTTTTCGCAAATCCGGCCAAGACTCTGACCGGTTTTCCAAGCAGTCCCTGCGGGGCCTGTACATATACCTGTACCACTTCTTTCCCTGCCACTCTGCCGGTATTTTTTACTTTTACGATAACCTGTACGTTGTCACTTACAACAGCTCTTATTCTTGCACTGACTGAAAACTCTGTGTAGGATAAGCCGAAGCCAAACGGATATTGTACTTTTTCCTTTGCAAAAGTTTCAAAATAGCGGTAGCCTACATAAATATCTTCCTGATAATAGTTTTTATATTTATCGCCAAAATTGGAGGTGCTTTTATAATCCTCTATCCTGTAAGCAATGGTGTCTGCCAGCTTTCCACAGGGATTCACTTTTCCGGTCAGTACATCAAGTACTGCGTTGCCGCCTTCCTGCCCGCCCTGCCAGACATACATAACCGCCGCCGGATTGTATTCCACGACCCAGTTCATATCAATGATATTTCCCACATTCAAAAGTACCACGGTGCGCTCAAATGCTTTGCTTACTTTAGCAATCATATCCTTTTCAATTGCTGTCAGAAGATAACTTCCTTCTTCGTTTTTGTTATCCTGATCTTCACCGGCGGTTCTTCCAATCATTACAAGTGCCACATCTGCCGCTTTGGCAGCCTCTATCATTTCATCCGTTACCGGCATTTCTTTCTGGGACCATGGCACAGTGCCCCATCCCCTTCCTTCATCAATGGGATTCTCCTCCGACCACTCTTCATAGATATGCAGCAAAGATTCCTCCACCGAAACACTCTCGCATGCCTTTAACGCATCAAGAATCCCCACCACATACCGTGTATTTACCAGACCACCGGATCCCAGACCGCTTTTATAATAATGAAAAGCACATCGTCCAAACACGGCCACCTTATCTCCATTTCTAAGGGGTAGTGCTTCGTTTTCGTTTTTTAGCAAAACGCACCCTTCTGCTGCTGCCTGTCTGGCTGTCTTCGCATATTCTTTCCAATTTAATGTCTGCCCCATGCCATCTACCCTTCCCTAAATCTATGTTTCTACACGCTTACTTATTTCAAAATACTCTTTTTACGCCATCCTCCCTGCACATACCTGATGACAGTAACAATAAGTGCTATCACCCATCCTGCGCAGAACGACCACCAGATGATATCTACACCAAAAACACCGGCAAACCCGACTGTTAAAACCAATCTGACAAAAAAGCTAAGAAGTGTAACCAGAACAAACCACCCCATGTCACCGCTTCCCTTAAAGACAGCCTTCATCAGCATAAATGTAGAGAATACCACAAGGAAAGCACCTATTACCCGGATATACTCCGTTCCCACCGCCATCACCGCTATAAGATCCGCTTCACCTTCCTGTATAAACAGACTGATAATCATCTCCGGAAACATTTCAAAAATTGCCGTCATCACCAATGAAATGCCCCCACAGCATAATATGGAAGCTCGAAGCCCCGGCCAGATACGTTCCTGCTTCCCCGCCCCAATATTCTGTCCTACATAGCCTGACAGGGCATTTCCATAATTAATCGGAATTGCCGTGGCCAGATTCACAACCTTAGATGCCGCTGCACTCCCCGCAATGACTGCCTCACCAAAGCTGTTTATGGTTGCCTGCACCACTACAGAACCTACCGATACGATAGACTGCTGCAAAGCCGATGGCAGTGCAAATTTCATCATTGTCGCCAAAAGCTTTTTATCAAAAAAAGGCAATTCTTTATTACTTGCAAATTCCGTCAGGAGCTTCGGTACATCTTTGATTGCCATAAAAGCAGCAACTGCCTGAGCAATTGCCGTTGCAAGTGCCGCACCGCCTACGCCCAGCTTCCATACAATAATAAAAAACAAATCCAGTATCACATTTATCACAGATGAAATAATCAAAAAGCGAAGAGGCGTTTTAGAATCTCCCAATGCCACATATACTCCGTTCAACGCATTATAGACAAAAATAGGTACACACCCCAGAAAATAAAGTCTGAGGTAACTGACCCCCATGGGAATAATATCTTCAGGTGTATTTACCAGTAATAAAAGTGGTTTTGCCATAATCCAGATGAAAACTGTCGATACCAGTGCCACTCCTGCCAGAAAGGTTACTGATGTGGTTGTACATTGCCGGATTTTTTCTTCCTTGCCGGCACCAAAATATTGTGTAATCACAATGGAGCCTCCCAGTGCAAGTCCCGTTGCCAGCTGGACAAAAACCGCCGTAATACTGCTGGCACTTCCTACCGCTGCAAGAGCATCGGTCCCAAGCTGCTTTCCCACAATAATGGTATCAATTACATTATAAAACTGCTGAAACAAATTGGATAGAATCATTGGTATTGCAAAAAAGAAAACCACTGTGAGTGGATTTTCTTCTGTCATCTTACGCGTTTTTTTTGATGTTGTCCTTAACATAACACTTTACCTCCGAAATCAAAATTACCCTCTCGCTCCATGTTTGGTTTTATTAATGTTCTTTCTTTTTTGCCCGCCCTACAATCTTTCTTTTATAATATTGGGACTGTTTACGCAGTTCCCGGTCAAACCTTGTTAAGCCTATTTCTTCTGCAATGGTTTTGCAATCTGAAAACAGGTTTACCCCCAGACCAAGTCTGTCTCCTTCCACCTCAGCTCCCATTGCGCTTAGGATGGTCGGATACATATCAAAGCTTGTAAAGAGACGGTTTTTATTGTTTTCTGTCTTTGCCTGCGAATGAATCAGTGTATTAAAGACCGTGCGGTCATAATTTTTATCATATGTATTTCTAATATATTGTGCCGCCATACTGGTATGATCACCGGCAATCACAATCGTAGTATCTTCATAAAACGGCTGCTCCTTTAACCATTCCAAAAAAGCGCCCATCATTCTTGAACTGCCTCTGATAATATTAGACAGTCTCTGCGGATATTCCTCCCGATAATTTCGATCGGCATATCCGTTGGGATGATGTGTATCCACCGTCAGCATGGTGAAATTGAAAGGTTTTCCACATTTTGAAAGTCTGGTAACCTCTTCCTTTGCAAATGCAAACAGCTTTTCATCCTCATAGCCCCAGAACACTCTGTAGTCCTCCTGGAGTCTGCTCTGCTTTTTCGCCTCTTTAATATCAAAAATTTGGTATTCGCCATGAGTATCATAATAAAACTTCCTGCCGCCAAAAGGGGCGTCGGAACCAATCAGAAATTCCTGCTCATAACCTTCTTTCTTAAGAACATCTCCCAGGCAATAGGCTCCCGGCAGGAAAGCAACACCTTCCTTGTAATTAGGCCCGTTAAACGGAACACAAAGGGGCACTCCGGCACTTTGAGCAACCAGACCGCCTGTTGTCCAACCTGTTCCTGCTACAACATGTGCTCCGCCAAGCTTCTCCTGATGAGAAAAATTTATATACTCTTTCGCCAGTGCACTAAGTTCAGGAATTAAATCCTCCTGATAATCGCCGCCGTTTTCTTTAGAAGTATACGTTGTTTCCATGGACTCCGCGTAAATCAGAATCAAATTTCGCTTTTTCCTCGGGAATGTGATATTTACATTTTTTCCGTCCACGTAATATTTCTCGTATAAATCCGTCGTGCGGAATTGATTGATGATATATTGTATAATTTGCACTTTTAACAGTGCATACATCACGGTTGCCGCAAAAGCAAGCTTACAAATCGCTCCGTAATAACTGCCATAACCCGGCAGAGCATAAGGAACTGCCGGGATAAGTCCGATTACCAATCCTTTTAAAAAGCATTGCTTAATCCAATCTTTAAAAACCTGGGGATTCGTTCCCTCAAGCGGCACTTTTAAATGAAAAACAATCTGTTCAAAACAAGACAGACCAAAATAATCGTATGCCCACTTTGCACTTATTGCTAAAATAAATCCGAGTACTGATAAAATAAACATAATTTTTTCCCTTTGTGATTGTTTGTTTACATTATACCATGTTTAATTGGCGCCAAGCAGTCGAAATCCCATAATAACAACACCAAGCACAACAAGCACTATACCTGTTGTTCTATTTAGTGTCTTTGGCTGTGCCTTATTGGCAAATATGGCAGCGATGCGTGCCCAAAGAAGCGTAAACAACACACACAGTGCCAAAGTCAGAATATCCGGTGTGCCACCAATGGCAAAATGCGACAGTGCACCCGTCAGTGCCGTAAAAGTCATGATAAATACACTGGTGCCTACCGCCGTTTTCAATTCATAACCCATAACACTTGTCAATATCAGAAGCATCATCATTCCGCCGCCTGCTCCAATAAACCCACAGATAAATCCAATTATAATACCGCAGGCAATTGACTGAATGGCACGTCTCTTAGCAGATATCTGCTCCATATTTTCCTTTGTAGTCATAACAGGACGCACGATGAATTTCACGCCCAGCATGAATGTCATGAATACAGAAAACCCACCCATCGTTGCCGCCGGAACAAGACTTGCCACAAAGCTACCAACCGCCGTAAAGACCAGCACACTGAACATCATTATCAGACCGTTTTTGATATCAAGATTTTTGTTTTTATGGTAGGTATAGGCTGAAGCAGCACTTGCCAGCACATCCGATGAAAGTGCAATTCCTACTGCCATATAGGGCTCAACATCTAAGAAAGTAATCAGCATAGGACTAATGACTGCTGCTGCACTCATACCGGCAAACCCTGTACCAAGTCCGGCACCCATGCCTGCAAAAAATGTTACTAAAATTGTTATCAGTATTTTCATGACTGTTATGCCTTCTCCTTTTAATTAAAAAACACGTTAGCCCTTTATCTTATATGGTAAAGGGCTAATTTCTTTATCTCCGTTACATACATTATTCTCACTTACTGAATTTCTGTTGCCAGAATATTGCCACGAGGATATTGTACTAAAGTTTCAAAAATTCGAAAAGTGTTTTGTTCAAAAATCTTCGTTATATTCTGGTACCGATTACCGTTTTGAAAGGTCTGACCCCATCCCTGGAAACATCTGCTGCATCCTTCGCAACAACGATACCAGATGTGCATAATGCTTCCGGTCACTTGTATGTACTGCCATCTTATTTACTTCATTCCTGT
>CAYWHY010000087.1:0-5563 GCA_964458255.1 uncultured Lachnospiraceae bacterium
CAGCAGGATTATCTGCTTCCTTTTGTAGAAGACGGAACCATTATTCTCATTGGAGCTACCACAGAGAATCCTTATTTTGAAGTGAATGGCGCGTTGCTTTCGCGATCCATTATTTTTGAACTGAAGCCTCTTTCACGAGAGGATATCAAGACGCTGATACATAGAGCTGTCTACGATAGTGAAAAAGGAATGGGGGCATATGATGCTGTCATAGAGGAAGATGCACTGGAGTTTTTGGCAGATCTCTCCGGAGGAGATGCCAGACACGCTCTAAATGCCATAGAACTGGGCATTATGACGACAGACCGTCATAAAGACGGAAAGATTCATATTACATTGGAAGTGGCACAGGAATGTATTCAGAAGAGGGCAGTCCGTTATGATAAAACGGGGGACAATCATTATGATACGATTTCTGCTTTTATTAAGAGCATGCGGGGGTCCGATCCGGATGCGGCTGTCTATTATCTGGCAAGAATGTTGTATGCAGGCGAGAGTGTGACTTTTATTGCAAGACGTATTATGATATGTGCAGCGGAGGATGTGGGGATTGCTGATCCTCAGGCAATACAGGTTGCAGTAAATGCGTCTCTTGCAGTAGAGAGAGTGGGTATGCCGGAAGCACAGATTATTTTGTCGGAAGCAGCAATGTATGTAGCATGTGCACCTAAGAGTAATGCCTGTGTCAGAGCAATAGAGGATGCAATGAAGACAGTAGAAGAAACAGGAAACCTTCCGATTCCCGCACCCCTGCAGGATGCCCATTATAAGGGGGCAGCTAAGTTGGGTCACGGAACGGGATATTTATATGCACATAATTATCCTAATAATTATGTGGAACAGCAGTATCTGCCATATGAACTGAATGGTAAAGAATTTTACAAACCGTCAGGTAATGGATACGAAGTAAAAGTAAAAGAGCATATGCAGAGAATCAAAAAAGAAGCTAAAGGAAATATGGTCCATGAATAAGGATACGGAAAATGAGTTTTCCATAGTGGAAACGGGTGTAGGTGAATCTGATGACGAGAAAAAAAGAAAATCCCGTAAAAGGCACAGACGTCGCAGAAAAAAAATAAATAGAAAAAGACAGTTGACAATCAGACTGACAGTATCAGCAATTTTTGTGATGGTGATGGCAGTACTTATCTATTTAGGGGCTGTAGCTGAGAGAGAAGAAAAGGAAACAGTAGAAGAGGTACAGTTACCGACAACAGAAGAAACGCTGCCGGTAGAAGAAAAAGAAGAAAAAATCGGACCTGATATATTAGCCCACATTATTACCGCAGGAAATACAGTGGATGAGACATATAAAAGCAGACCGGCAAGTTATGAGCTTACAGCGGAAAATACAGCTGATTTTGCAACGGTTTCCTCCTGTATTATCAATGGGAACGGAAGAGTTGAAGTGACTGTTGCAAGAGACGGAATCCCTGTCAGTGATGACAAGTACTATTATTTGTTTGCAATGAATACATACGATACCACAATTGCGGACACAGATGAGCCGTTAGATAAAGCATATAAGGATAATGAAACGGTAATGACAACGGCGCTTAATTATAACAGTGCAAACAGCAGACTTTTTAAAAAGTTTGCCATTGCCGTAAAAAAAGACGGCAGATATGTTCTTGTCAGTCAGCCTAAATATATTACGAATCCTGAAGCCATTGCAAAATATACTTCCGTTTTTCAGACTCCCGCATCCAAGAAAGGACTATTGGTTGACCCTAATAAGTTAAGAGGGAGTGAACTGGATGATTTAGGTGTAAAGCAGGCCGCCTATAATATCCCGGTTGCCAGACTGCTCGGACCAAGTACGCATAGTGCTTATCCGACCATGTATTATACCTATAACGGAAAGACGTATACCTTAAACGGTGCGGTAGTTGCAGAATATGATTTGGTATTCAGTACATTGACAGCAAAAGGAATCAGCACTACGGCAATTATTTTAAATAATTATTCCGGTGCTTATCCACAGCTGATTCATCCGAAAGCCAGAGGTGGTGGTTCTGCACCTTATTATATGTTTAACAGCGCGGAAGAAACCGGCGTGGAATATATGGCGGCAATCGGAACTTTTCTGGCAGAACGTTATTCCGACAGTAAGCACGGGAAAATTTCAAGTTGGGTGATTGCCAATGAAATTAATGCCAGAAAAGAATGGAATCATATGGAATATACAGACATCGGAACTTATGTGGAAGAGTATGCCAAAGCATTTCGTGTATTCTATACGGCTATTAAGAGTGTAAGCAGCAGCGCAAAAATATATATGCCAATTGACCAGCAGTGGGACAGAAATATCAAAAATAACAAAAACTATGATGGAAAAGATATTTTGGACGAGTTTAACAGAAATATAAAGTCTAAGGGAAATATTGACTGGGGACTGTCACAGCATCCGTATAATGTACCGCTTACGGAAGCACGCATTTGGAAATCAACAAAGTACGTGAAACATAGTGTAAATACATCCATGATTACCATGGACAATATAGAGGTACTTACCGACTATATGGAACAGGAGCAGTTTTTGACGGATGACGGTGAAGTCAGAAGTATTATCTTAAGTGAGCAGGGATATACCTCTACTTCAGGAGAGGCATTACAGGCAGCGGCTTTTGCCTATGCGTATTATAAGACGGAAAATAATCCGCATATTGACAGCTTTTTGCTGAACAGACAGACAGACGCACCGGAAGAAGTGGCACAGGGACTTGCTTTTGGATTGAATCATGCCGGAGGAGGCCGTAAGCAGATTTATAATGTGTTTAAGTATATTGATACACCGAAACATGCGGAGTATACAGAATTTGCCAAGGGCATTATAGGTATTTCCAATTGGAATGAGATTTATTGACGTTAAACCGAATATACTGCTTAGAATAATTGACTTACAATATACCGGTAAATATCCTGGTTTTTGGTTTGCCAGTTATCACAAATGGAAGCGGCGGTTTCTTCTGTCGGAACGGAAATTGTCATGTCAATGAGGTGAATTCCTTTCTCCTTTGCGACCAAATGTGCCTCATATTCTCCGGAGGTGGATTTATAGTAGTCTGCTAAAATGGAAACTTCATTTCGCAAAGTAATTTCATTCTTTTTGAAAAACTCATCAATTTCATCTTTAATCGAGGAGCTGATCTGATTACTGAAAAAATTGAGGGTTTCGGTGCCGTCAGAAGTCAGAAGCAGATGTGTTCTGTTGCGGATAGATTGTGCCGTGACAAAGCCGGCATCAATTAATTCGCCGATAGCCTGTTGTAAAGTAAGGAAGTTTGTGTATTCATGCTCTAATATAAAATCCCCGATTTGAGCTTTGGTTAAGGGGAAATCTACACGGCTTAACATATATAATATAATTAATTTGTAAAGAGTTAAGGGATCTGACATAAGTTCTCCTTTTTTGGGTTTTCATGGTAGTATTTTCCCTGATACACAGAGCGTAGCTTCATTTCGTGGTGCAGGGTATTTAACACACTTTTTTTGTCAGTACTCCATAAAGGGGCCAGCAAAAGAGAGCGGGGTGCATCCCCTGTTACCCGATGAAGTACTATATCAGGCCGCAGCAATGCAATGCAGTCAATCAGAGTATTGATATAAGCTTCTTTAGTCGGAAAAGGACAGACGACATTCGGTGTCTCTTCATACAGAGAAGCCAGGTCAGTTCCTTTTAGTATGTGCAGGAGCTGCAGCTTCACACCCCATACAGGCAGTTGGTTTATATATGATATGGAAGATAACATATCGTCTTTTGTTTCGCCGGGAAGCCCCAGTATCAGATGAACAATGACCGGAATGTCTAATTCATAAAGGGGATACAAGGATGCTTCAAAACAGGAATTTTGGTAGCCGCGTCTTATAAAAACAGCAGTTTCCTCTTTGCAGGTTTGAAGTCCCAGTTCTATCCAGATGAATTTGTCAGGATATTGTCCTTTTAGTTTTTTTAGCAAAGCAAGCACCTCTTTGGGAAGACAGTCCGGTCTTGTGGCAATGGAAATACCGGAGACCGAATCTTCGCTAAGGGCTGTGTTATAAATCTTTTCCAGGTATGAAACGGGACCATAGGTATTGGTATATGCCTGAAAATAAGCAATAAATTTGGAACCGGTCTGCTTCTCTGATAATCTTTCCTTGCCGGAATCCAGCGCCGGCTTTAATGCAACGGGAGAAGTGAAAGTGGCTGCAAAATCGCCGCTTCCCCCTTTACTGCAAAAAATACAGCCTCTGGTATCTAAGGTGCCGTCTCTGTTGGGACAGGTAAAGCCTGCGTTCAAAGCAATTTTGTATAACTTTTCTTTGTATGTATTTTTACAGTAGGCATCCAGGGAATAATATGGTTTTCCATGCCATGGTGTTTGGTTTTCAGGCAAAGCCCCGTTTTTTGTATACTGATTCATAAGGTTTTTATTTAACGTACAATGTGAGATTTGACTGCCTGTGCTACTACATCAGCAACCTGAGGGTTAAATGCTTCAGGCATAATGTTGTTTTCGTTTAATTCTTCCTCAGGAACAAGGGATGCAATGGCATTGGCAGCAGCCAGTTTCATTTCCTCCGTAATCCGGGTGGCACGTCCTTCCAGAGCACCTTTGAAAATGCCGGGGAAGGCTACTACATTATTTACCTGATTGGGAAAATCGCTTCGACCGGTTCCTACAACTCTGGCGCCGGCAGCCTTTGCCAGGTCAGGCATAATTTCGGGTACAGGGTTTGCCATGGCAAATAGAATAGAATCCTTATTCATGGAAGCAACCATTTCCTGCGTAACAACGCCGGGAGCGGAAACACCTACAAAAATATCGGCACCTTTAAGGGCATCGGCAAGGGTACCGGTTTCATTATTTAAATTGGTGACCGTTGCCATCTTTTCCTGCATATGGTTAAGACCTTTTGTTGACTTGGATATGATACCAACCTTGTCACACATAATAATATTAGGGAAGCCATAAGTAAGAAGAAGTTTTGTGATAGCAATACCGGCACTTCCGGCGCCATTTATGACAACCTTGCAGTTTTCTTTCTTTTTTCCGACTACCTTAAGTGCGTTGATGATTCCTGCAAGTACAACAATGGCAGTGCCATGCTGGTCATCATGAAAAACGGGAATATCTAAAGCTTCATTTAAACGTTCTTCAATTTCAAAGCATCTCGGGGCACTGATGTCCTCCAAATTGATGCCGCCAAAGCCTGGAGCAAGATAAGTAACTGCTTTGATGATTTCTTCAGTATCCTGTGTATCTAAGCAGATGGGAACTGCATTGACACCGCCGAATTCTTTAAACAAAACAGCTTTTCCTTCCATAACAGGCATTGCTGCGTAAGGACCGATATTGCCAAGCCCAAGAACCGCACTGCCATCAGAAACGACAGCCACGGTATTGGCTTTCATGGTATAGGTATAAGCAGCTTCTTTATCTTTGGCAATCACCTTGCAGGGCTCAGCCACACCGGGGGTATAGGCAAGGGATAAGTCCTCTCTTGACTTGACGGGGGATTTGGATACGGTTTCCAATTTACCGTTCCATTCTTTGTGAAGCATAAGAGCTTTTTCATT
>CAYWHY010000088.1:0-5290 GCA_964458255.1 uncultured Lachnospiraceae bacterium
GGTAATATTCACAGGGATGAGTTTATTGGGAAAGCCTGGATGCGTATCTGGCCGCTTAGTAAAATGGGCATGATTAAGCATCAGTAAGGGTGGGAAAATATGGAACAGAAGATTAGTGAAATTAAGAAAATATTACAGGCAGCCGACATATACAGGCTGCCTGACTTTATACAGATGTATGAATCCGATGAAAGAAGCGGCGTACAGAGTCTTTTGGATAGGGCAAGAAAGCGTATATCTGATTATGAAAAAGAATTGATACGCACTGAAAAAATGAAAGCCTATGAAAAAGAATATACTTCCTGCTCCTATATATGTGGAATTGATGAAGTGGGAAGAGGACCTCTTGCCGGTCCTGTGGTGGCGGGTGCTGTGATTCTTCCTAAAGATTGTGACATTTTATATCTAAATGATTCTAAGCAGTTGTCCGAAAAAAAGAGAGAAGAGCTTTATGATATTATTATGGAAAAAGCGGTTTCGGTAGGACTTGGGTATGTGGCACCGGAGAGGATTGATGAAATTAATATTTTGCAGGCTACATATGAGGCTATGAGAGAGGCAATCAGTAAGCTTTCTCCACAGCCGGATATTCTTCTTAATGATGCGGTAACCATTCCGAAGGTAACAATCAAACAGGTGCCGATTATTAAAGGAGATGCGAAAAGTGTTTCGATAGCAGCGGCAAGTATTGTGGCAAAGGTCACAAGAGACCGGCTGATGGTACAATATGACAGCGTATTTCCGGAATATGGATTTGCATCCAATAAAGGATACGGTGCTGCCATGCATATTGAAGCACTTCGTAAGTACGGACCAACTCCCATTCATCGAAGAAGTTTTATCCAAAAGCTTATTTAATTAGCAGATTTAACCTTAACGATTGTATGAAAGGCATGAAGCATATGAAACTTTCTTCGTTATTTATGCAGGGAAATCAAGTCCATACAGAAAATACTACCGTAGATGCTTCTAAGTTGGAACAAAATCTCAAAAACGGTATGGAACAGATATCCGGAAAAATGCCGGGCGAAACAGTATCAGGGACCATTGTAGAAAAAAGTGGCAATGATATCTTAATTTCAATTGGCAGAAATCAGATATTGCAGGCAAGATTAGAGGGCAGTGTGCAGGTTGATGTAGGACAGCAATTGACTTTTTCCATTAAAAATGCGTTGGGAAATAAAGTGATATTAAGTCCGCTGTTTACCAATATGGCAAATGATCCTAATGTTTCAAAAGCGTTGCAGATGGCAGGCATACCGGAGAATGATATTTCAGCGCAAATTGTAAGAACAATGATGCAGGAAGGGATGCCTATCGATAAAAATTCCCTGCAGCAAATGATGCGCACTGTTTTTTTGAATCCACAGACCAATATCGAAACATTAGTACAGCTAACAAGGTTGCAGATTCCCGTAACGGATGAAAGTATTTTTCAGTTGGAGGCATATAAGAATTATGAGCATCGGATGACGGAAAGTGTTTTAACTATTGCCGATTCCATGCCGGAAACCATGCGTGCAATGGCGGATGACGGAAAGATTGCTGAGGGAATTTCTTTATATAAAGAGATGATATCTCTTTTGAATGAACATAATATGGTGACATCTGAGAAAGATGCCAAGGATATTTTACAGCAAACCGGACTGAAAACAGTGTCGGGAGAAGGGGCTGCTACAGAAACGGTGCCCGGCATGGTAAATGGTGGACAGGGAAATATAGCAGAAATAAAAGAAGTGGAAATTGGAAATGCCATATCAGGTGAAGAGTTACTTTCAAATCTCGGTTTAAGTAAGGCAGAGTCTGCGGTTTTAGCGGACAATCTGAAACAGGCAGGATTTACAAAGCTTGGAGATGAGGTATTAAATAATCAGCTAAGTAAAGCAATGTTGTTTGATGAGCTTAGCAGGTTGCTTTCCGTGGAAAGTTTTCCATCTAAGGTCATGGAACGTGTCGGGGAATTTTTAGAAAGTCCTGTATTTAACAAACTTCTGAAACAGGAAATGAAAAATCAGTGGATGATTGCTCCAGAAGAGGTAGCAAAAAATCATAAAGTGGAAGACCTTTATGAGAGACTTAATAATCATATGAATCGTTTGAGCAATGCACTGGAACAGGCAGCGAGTCAGTCACCGCTTGCCAAGGCGGTGACAGCTATGACAGGTAACCTTGATTTTATGAATCAGTTGAATCAACTCTTTACGTATGTTCAACTTCCTCTTAAATTGCAGGGGCAAGAGGCCAATGGCGAATTATATGTCTACACAAATAAGAAAAATCTTGCAAAAGAAGATGGTGAAGTGAGTGCACTTCTTCATCTGGACATGGAGCATCTTGGCAGTGTAGATGTTCATGTCAGTATGAAGGACAGCAGGGTTGCCACTCAGTTTTATTTAAAGGATGACAGTGCCCTTGATTTAATATATGAAAATATCGGCATACTGAATGACAGACTGGAAAAGAGAGGATATCAGTTAAATGCCTCTTTTCTTCACAAAGAAAGTGAACAAAATGTGATAGCAGAAATTTTACAACAGGATAAAAATATTTCTGTTTTATCAGGACGCTCCTTTGATGCAAGAGCTTAAGGGGGAATTGTGTGTGATGAAAAGGAGAAAAGCTATGGAAAATAAAAAAGAAAGACCGAAGCAGGCCATAGCCTTATCTTATAATCCTGATGAGGATGCACCTAAGGTCATTGCTTCCGGTAAAGGTGCGTTGGCAGAGCGTATCATTGAAAAGGCAAGAGAATCGGATGTACCGGTGCATTGTGATGATAAGCTGGCAGATACGTTGTCTCGTCTGGATATTGGAGATATGATTCCACCGGAGCTTTATGAAGTGGTAGCGGAAATACTGATATTTGTAGATGCCATGGATAAAATCAAGGCTAAAATGGACAAAGATAAGAAATAACGGAGGAGTTTCTTGAATCGGGTTACAACAGGAAAAGAATATGAAGAAAAAGCAGCTCTTTTTCTCAAAGAGCATGGATTTTACCTGCTTGAGAGAAATTTCAGATGCAGGCAGGGAGAAGTTGACATTATAGGAATTCATAAAAACTGCCTTGTTTTTGTCGAGGTAAAATACAGAAGAAATGAACGCCGGGGAATGCCGGAGGAAGCGGTCGGAGTAAGTAAGCAGAAAAAAATCTGTTATACCTCCGATTATTTTCGTATTAGTCATAAACAGTATCAATTTATGCAGGTTCGCTATGATGTGGTAGCTGTTTCGGGAGAAGAAATCAGGTGGCATCAAAATGCATTTCCTTACCAGGGAGGTAGTATGGGATGGTAGTAAGAAAAACGGGCAAGCCGGTGCTTGTGAAAAACAGAATGGGAGAAATAGAATATTTGACATTTCCGGGACTTGCAGGGACCGGATTGGTGAATCATTTATTTACCACAAGAAAAGGCGGTGTCAGTGAAGGCATATTTTCTACAATGAATATGAGCTATACAAGGGGAGATAAGAAGGAAGCGGTAGATGAAAACTTCAGGAGAATTGCAGAAATTTTCCGGAGCACGTCTGAAAATATTGTTTGTTCTGACCAAACACATACCACCAATATCCGACTGGTGACAAAAGAGGATTTGGGCAAGGGGGTTACAAGAAAAAAAGATTATACTGATGTGGACGGATTAATTACGAATGAGCCGGGGATTATTTTGGCAACTTTTTATGCGGATTGTGTGCCGCTTTACTTTGTGGATACGGAGAATAAGGCAATCGGCTTAAGTCATTCAGGCTGGAGAGGGACAGTAGCAAAAATGGGTGAATGTACCTTGAAGGCCATGAAAGAAGCCTTCGGAACAAGACCGGAAGCAGTAAAAGCGGCCATCGGACCTTCTATTTGTCAGGAATGTTATGAGGTGAGCGAGGATGTGGCAAAACAGTTTATAAGCCTGTTCCCTGATGGCTCCAAAGAACTTTTGTATAAAGGAAAATCGGATGGAAAGTATCAACTGAATCTGTGGGAGGCCAATAAAAGGATATTGCTGGATGCCGGAATTTTGCCGGAAAATCTGGAAATAACAGATATTTGTACGTGTTGTAATAAAGATTACCTTTTTTCGCACAGAGCCAGTAATGGTAAGAGAGGAAATCTCGGTGCTTTTTTGGAATTAAGAAAGTCTTAAACTTTTTCATAACAAACACTTAAAAAATATATGTTTTACTTTATAATACCAAAAGTAAGAAGAACGGAGAGGGAATATGAATAATATACTCGTTTGTGATGATGACAGGGAAATAGTTGATGCCATTGAAATTTATCTGATTCAGGAAGGATATCGGGTATATAAGGCATACGACGGTGAGCAGGCCGTCAGCATGTTGAAAGAGCAGAATATACAACTTTTAATTATTGACATTATGATGCCTAAACTTGACGGAATTCGTGCAACAATCAAAATCAGGGAATACAGTAGCATACCGATTATTTTCCTTTCTGCAAAATCGGAGGATACGGATAAGATATTAGGTCTAAATATTGGTGCGGATGATTATATAACAAAGCCATTTAATCCACTTGAACTGGTAGCCCGGGTCAAATCCAATTTACGTCGTTATACACAGCTTGGAAATCTGAATGTAGAGAACAATGCACTTTTTAGTGCGGGAGGTCTTTGCATTAATGATGATACAAAAGAAGTTACGGTGGATGGTGAAAGTGTCAAGCTAACGCCCATTGAATATAATATTTTACTGCTGCTTGTCAAAAATCAGGGACGCGTTTTTTCCATCAACCAAATTTATGAAAGTATCTGGAATGAGGAAGCAATTGGTGCGGATAATACGGTGGCAGTGCATATCAGACATATCCGGGAAAAAATTGAAATAAATCCCAAAGAACCAAGATACTTAAAAGTGGTTTGGGGAGTTGGCTATAAGATTGAAAAGCAGTAAATCGACCGGAGGAAAAAGTTATGAAAAAGGGAAGTAATATTATTTTGCATATTTTGCAGCAAATCTGTCTTGTTGGCGGTGTTGTGGCACTTGCTGCTTTATTGATTGGCTCGAGCGTTTTGATAAAAGATAAAAATGGTACCGTAAGGTACAGTATTTTAGGAAAGACAGGAGAGGAATTTGAAGATTCCGAACTGTTTAATAAGCTTTTAGGAAACAATGTTTCCAATATTATCTGTTATGGTGCCATCAGAGGACAAATGGAGACAAATGGAAAGTTTGACGCAGATAAAACGGTGGATGTTACAGCGTTTGCCAATCGTTATCAAGGGCTTCAACCGGAATATATCACAGCAGAGTATCGTTTGGAAGATTTGATTAA
>CAYWHY010000089.1:0-5232 GCA_964458255.1 uncultured Lachnospiraceae bacterium
ACTCCCGAAAATAAAGGTTTTTAAAGAAAAAATAGGTAGTAAATTTGACACTACCTAACGGACGAGGGAGGTCTTGTTATGATAGAGAAGAGCCTGTTTGACCCCGGTTTGCTGAAAGCAGTAGATCAATATGTAAGTTCAATTAAGGAAACCGAAACCTACAAAAAATATCAAAAACAGCTGGAAATATTGAAGAAATATCCTGAGAAATACCAAAGAGTAAAAGAATTTCTGCTCAAAAATTTTGAAATGCAAAATACCATGAATCAGGGAGAATTGTATGATAAGATGGTAGAATTTGAAACAGAGAGTGAGGAGCTGGAGGAAGATCCGGTAATCAGTGGCTTTATGCATGCTGAGCTGGCTTTTTGCCGGATGATACAGGATGTGTCTACACTTGTCACGGAAAAGCTGAATTTTGATTAAGTGCCGTAAAAGAAAGGTATGGTTATTTATGGATGCAAAGTATCTGATAGGCGCAGTGATAGAAACAGTGATTAAAGTAGTTGTAGTTGCAGTGGTGGTGGTATTTGTTTTACGTACTTCCACGGAGGCATATGATTTTGGATACAGGATATTTGCGGATGAGCCGGTGACAACAACAGGGAACGGAAGAACCGTTACGGTAGGTATTGCCGAAAACGCAAGTATCAAAGATATTGCAGAGATGCTCGAGGAAAAAGGTCTCATTGCAGATGCCAATCTTTTTGTGGTGCAGGAATTCCTTTCTGCTTATCATGGAGAAATCATCCCGGGAATTTATGACTTAAGTACTACAATGACAACGCAGGAAATGTTAGCTGTGATGTCGGTGCCCACCGGGAAGGAGATATCGGAATGATTACAGATGAAAGAGTCAGTGTATTTATTAATTCATTTGATTCCGGAAATACGTCTTTTCTGAATGAATTGGAAGAATATGCTGTTAAGACCAATGTGCCGGTTATCAGACCACAGATGCAGAGTCTGCTGAAGCTGCTGTTAGCGATAAAGAAGCCTGAGCGGATTTTGGAGGTGGGGACAGCCATTGGTTTTTCTGCTTTGTTGATGAGCGAGTACGGACCACGGAATTGTGAAATTACAACGATTGAAAAGTATGAAAAAAGAATTCCCATTGCCAGGGAAAACTTTAAGAAAGCGGGAAAAGAGAAGCAGATTACTCTTTTAGAGGGAGATGCGACAGAGATTTTGAAAGAACTTACCGAATCGTACGATTTTATATTTATGGATGCGGCAAAGGGACAATATATTCATTTTCTTCCGGATATATTAAAATTGATGCCGGAAGGCGGGCTTCTTATTTCCGATAATGTGTTGCAGGACGGAGATGTGTTGGAGTCGCGCTATGCGATTACAAGAAGAAACAGAACCATACATACCAGAATGAGAGAATATCTTTATGAGCTTAAGCATTGTGATGAGCTTAGGACGGATATTTTACCGGTAGGAGACGGTGTAACGGTAAGCGTGAAGGTGAAGTGATGCCAGATTCTGGATGGACTAGAAGGAGTACAGGTTATGAAAAAACCGGAACTTTTGATACCGGCAAGTTCATTAGAGGTGTTAAAGACTGCAGTTTTATTTGGAGCTGATGCGGTATATATTGGTGGAGAGGTCTTCAGTTTAAGAGCAAAGGCTAAGAATTTTTCCAAAGAGGATATGAAAACAGGAATTGATTTTGCACATAAGCATGGGGTAAAGGTTCATGTAACGGCAAATATACTGGCGCATAATAATGACTTGAAAGAGGCAGAGACGTATTTTAAGGAGTTAAAGGAGCTTAAGCCGGATGCTCTTATTATTTCTGATCCCGGTATGTTTACGATTGCCCGAAAGATATGTCCGGAAATAGATATTCATATTTCTACACAGGCAAATAATACAAATTATATGACATATCGGTTTTGGTATCAGCAGGGAGCGAAGCGTGTGGTTTCTGCAAGAGAGCTTTCGCTTAAAGAGATTCGTGAAATTCGTGATAAGATTCCGGAAGATATGGAAATAGAGAGCTTTATGCATGGAGCGATGTGTATTTCTTATTCGGGTCGTTGCCTGCTCAGTAATTATTTTACGGGAAGAGATGCCAATCAGGGAGCATGTACACATCCCTGTCGTTGGAAATATGCGGTGGTGGAGGAAAAGCGGCCGGGCGAGTATCTGCCGGTTTATGAAAATGAGAGAGGAACTTATATTTTTAACTCTAAGGATCTTTGCATGATAGAGTACATTCCTGAGATGATTGCAGCGGGAATTGACAGCTTTAAGATTGAAGGAAGAATGAAAACGGCACTTTATGTGGCAACGGTAGCCAGAACCTATCGCAAGGCAATTGATGATTATTTAGAATCCGAGGAAAAGTATCGTGCCAACATGAACTGGTACAAAGCAGAAATATCCAAATGTACATATCGTCAGTTTACTACAGGTTTTTATTTTGGAAAGCCTGATGAAAATACACAGATTTATGACAGTAATACTTATGTGAATGAATATATTTATCTGGGCATCGTGGAAGAAGTGTCAGACTGTGTGGATAACAAGAGAGCTGCTTTTGCAAAAATTGAACAGAGGAATAAGTTTTGTGTAGGCGATGAAATTGAGATTATGAAGCCTGACGGAAGAAATGTTCCCGTAAAGGTGCTTTCCCTTATTACGGAAGAAGGAGAAAATGTAGAAAGCGCACCTCATCCGCAACAGATTCTTTGGGTGAAACTCAGTGAACCGGCAGACAGGTATGATCTACTTCGTGTTCATAAAGAGGGATAAAGAGTTTTGGTTACAAAGGAATGAATAAGCGAAAGGAAATAGAAAGATGAGTAATGTAATGAATGTGGAAGAGCTTTTTGCCAGCAAGGTGTTTACGCGTGAGACCATGAAAGTGCGTCTGCCGAAGAACACTTATAAGGAAGTAATCAGACTGATGGATGAAGGCGGTGAGTTGACACTGGCTACCGCAGATGTAGTTGCAAAGGCTATGAAGGACTGGGCTGTAGAAAATGGTGCAACACATTATACGCATTGGTTCCAGCCTCTTACAGGTATCACTGCCGAAAAGCATGATTCCTTTGTATCTCATCCGGATGCAAACGGCAAAATGATTATGGAATTTTCCGGAAAAGAATTAATAAAAGGTGAGCCGGATGCATCATCCTTCCCGTCGGGAGGACTACGTGCCACTTTTGAAGCAAGGGGCTATACGGCATGGGATATCACTTCTCCTGCCTTTTTGAAGGAAGATGCAACAGGAGTAATTCTTTGCATTCCGACAGCTTTTTGTTCTTATAAAGGGGAAGCACTTGACAAAAAGACTCCGTTACTCCGTTCCCTGGAGGTGATTAATGAGCAGGGACTTCGTATTGTACATTTATTTGGCAATACAGAGGCAAAAAAGGTCATTGCGTCTGTGGGTGCTGAGCAGGAATACTTTCTGGTAGACAGAGAAAAATATTTGCAGAGACCTGACCTTATTTTTTCGGGACGTACACTGTTTGGTGCACCGGCTCCTAAGGGACAGGAAATGGAAGATCATTATTTCGGCACCATTCGTGAAAGAGTCGGTGCTTATATGAAGGACTTAAATATTGAGCTTTGGAAGCTTGGTGTTACAGCAAAGACGCAGCATAACGAAGCAGCTCCCGCGCAGCATGAGTTAGCACCTATTTATGAGGAAGCGAATATTGCGGTAGACCATAATCAGCTTGTGATGGAGACTATGAAGAAGGTGGCGGGTCGGCACGGACTTACCTGTCTGTTGCATGAAAAACCTTTTGCAGGCGTGAATGGTTCGGGTAAGCACAATAACTGGTCATTGACGACAGATAACGGGGTAAATCTGTTAGATCCCGGCGATACACCGAATGAGAACGTGCAGTTCTTATTTGTGCTTGCATGTATTATAAAAGCAGTGGATACACATGCGGATTTGCTTCGTCAGAGTGCATCCGACGTAGGTAACGATCACAGACTCGGTGCGGATGAAGCACCTCCGGCTATCATTTCCATTTTCCTTGGAGAACAGCTTGAGGATGTGGTAAGACAGCTGGTAGAAACAGGTGAGGCATCCAGTCTGATTGAGGGTGGAAAGCTGCAGACAGGCGTTTCCACATTGCCTGATTTTGTGACAGATGCAACAGACAGAAACAGGACATCACCGTTTGCATTTACCGGTAATAAATTTGAATTCCGTATGGTTGGTTCCTCTGACTCGATTGGAAGTCCCAACACGATTTTGAATGCCATTGTAGCGGAGGCTTTTTGCGAAGCGGCTGATATTCTTGAGAAAGCAGAAGATTTTGATTTGGCAGTACATGACCTGATTAAGGAGTATCTGACCAAGCATCAGAGAATTATTTTTAACGGAAACGGTTATGCACAGGAGTGGGTAGCAGAAGCAGAAAGACGCGGTCTTCCCAATCTTAAATCCATGGTAGATGCGGTTAGTACACTGACTACCGAAAAGTCCGTTAAGTTATTTGAAAAGTTTGGTATTTTTACAAGAACAGAGTTAGAGTCCAGGGAAGAAATTCTTTATGAAACATATATTAAGACTCTTAATATTGAAGCACTTACCATGATTGATATGACATCCAGACAGATTATTCCTGCAGTAGCAGGATATTGCAAGACCCTTGCAGAGACAGTGGTTGCCGTAAAAGGTGCCGGAGCAGATGCAGGTGTATATACACAGCTCCTTTCAGAAGTTTCCGAGAAACTTACGGCGATGAAAGAAGCTCTTGTCAAGCTTCAGGAAGTAGAAGAAAAAGCGGCAGTCATGAGTAATGGTAAGGAGAAGGCATATTATTACAAGGATGTGGTAAGAACTGCCATGGAGGAACTCAGAATTCCTGTTGATGGAGCAGAAATGCTTGTGGATAAGAGAGTATGGCCTATGCCTACTTACGGAGATTTGATTTTTGAAGTGTAAGGGGAAAAGCAGTTAAGTAATATGAATAGTATATGACAAAAGCCCCCGGTTTTTGACGAATCGGGGGCTTCCTTTGTGTAGAGGGGGTCTATTATGTTGAATGGAGATTATATCTTTACTTCTAAATAACCCAAAAGTTTACTCATGTCATATTCAGTAAAAACACCGAGATTGGAGTCATAGAATTTGCCGTCAAAGTGAACAAGGTAATGACAGTAACGTCCCATCTTTTCCATCATGATACAGCATTTGGGAAGAGTTGTCTCCTGACCTTCAGTATACATGATAACATCACTGTGGTCAATGCC
>CAYWHY010000090.1:0-5020 GCA_964458255.1 uncultured Lachnospiraceae bacterium
CCATCTGTGCTGCATATGGAGTAGATTTCTTTGAACCTCTAAAACCAAGACCACCGGCACTTGCCCAGCTTAACGCATTTCCTTCAGCATCTGTTAATGTAACGATTGTGTTGTTAAAGGAAGACTGAATATGTGCCTGTCCGCGTTCAACGTTTTTCTTGACACGTTTCTTTGTCACTTTTTTTGTAACTTTTTTAGCTGCCATTTAAACTAACCTACTTTCTCATTAATCAATAATTTACTGTTTCTCTACAGATTTCTGCATGTTGCCAAATCCGCCAAAGTGCATTTTTCATGCTGAAAGAGACTTATTTCTTCTTTCCAGCAACGGTACGCTTAGGACCTTTTCTGGTTCTTGCGTTTGTTTTTGTCTTCTGACCACGTACAGGGAGTCCTTTTCTGTGACGGATTCCTCTGTAGCATCCGATTTCCTGAAGTCTCTTGATGTTAAGAGCAACTTCTCTTCTTAAATCACCTTCAACCATGTAGTCTGCATCAATCACTTCACTGATTCTCTTTACTTCGTCGTCAGTGAGCTCTCTGACACGGGTATCAGGATTAACATTTGCTTTTTCAAGAATCTTAGTAGCACTTACTCTACCAATTCCATAAACATAAGTCAAACCAATTTCTACACGTTTTTCTCTCGGTAAGTCAACACCTGCAATACGAGCCATTTACGTTTCCTCCATTTTCTTTACTGGCATATCAAAACCTCTAAGGCTTTCTCTGCATTTGTATGCTTTGGCATACCCGTTACTAATTGATTGAGGCACTGGTCCATGCCCAACCGGACGTTTCCGATCTTTCCAGTCGCGTTCTTCCTGCGTTTTACTCTCATCCAATTCCGAAGTTAATTTTCGCAAGGAAATCTACTTCTGGTATCAACAAGTAATCACTAAGGCTCCTTTGTACTATTTATTATAATAATCAGCATAACTTCTTTATCAAGCCACACTGCAGCCGCTTCATAATAAATGGACAAGAACCCTTCCGCTTTACGCAGTGGATTATCCTTGTCTCTGTTTGTGTTTCGGATTCTCGCAGATTACTCTGATACGTCCTTTTCTCTTAATGATTTTGCACTTTTCGCAAATCGGTTTTACTGATGATCTAACCTTCATGTTAAACCCTCCTTTCAAAAAAGACCGTTTTACATTATAGCATGTTATATTTACAAATGCAATAGCTTTTCTAAGATATTCCATTATAAATATTAATATTTATCAAAAGAATTGCAGTGCAATTCTTCATAGACCAAACATAGAAATTCTTAGACGGCGTTTTCTGACGCCTTAGTATTTCTTTTTGTCTTTTTACTTGTCTCTCCAAATAATTCTTCCTTTGGACAAATCATAAGGAGACAGTTCTAATGTCACCTTGTCACCGGGAAGAATACGGATAAAATTCTGTCTGAGTTTTCCACTAATATGTGCAAGTACTCTGTGGCCGTTTTCCAGTTCCACCTGAAACATGGTGTTGGGAAGTTTTTCTACTACAGTTCCTTCAATTTCAATTACGTCTGCTTTAGACATTCGCTACCTCCTATTTCATTCTCATTTTTATTGCGAATTTAATTTCTTCATTATATAGGGTTCTTCCATTTTGTAATTTATCTGCAATCGTCCTGTCAATACCACTTTTTACCGGCTGCACATGCTTTTTCTTCTTTTTCTTCAGTTTTTCCAAAGGTCTTATGTCTCCATCCGCCAAGTAAAAATATTCATCTTCTTCACCTATGATGACATACATTTTTCCTTTATCATGTCCTGCCATGGAAATTACAAACATTCCTACCATCTTCTTACCTCACTACGTTGCCTGGAAGTGTCAGTATTTCCGGTTCGCCGTCCGTAATCAGCACTGTATTTTCATAATGAGCCGAAAGGGAACCATCCGCCGTCACTACTGTCCAGTCATCATCCAGCCATTCCACGTCATAATCCCCCATATTAATCATGGGTTCAATGGCAAGTGTCATTCCCGGCTGTAATTTAATACCACGACGCCACTGCTTAAAATTCGGAATCTGCGGATCTTCGTGGAGGCTGGTTCCGATTCCATGCCCAACCAAATCTCTTACTATTCCGTATCCGAACGTTGATACATACGCATCAATGGCATTAGAAATATCATAAAGATGGTTGCCGGCTCTAGCCATTTTAACTCCTTCAAAAAAGCTCTGTCTTGTAACTTCAATCAGTTTTTTTGCCTCAGCAGAAATTTCTCCTACCGGATAGGTTCTTGCCGCATCAGAATGATACCCTTTATAAATAAGACCGGCATCCAGACTGACTATGTCACCTTCCATCAAAATTCTCTTTTTAGAAGGGATTCCATGCACTACTTCATCGTTAACCGAAACACAAACAGATGCGGGATACCCATTATAATTTAGGAAGTTAGGTGTACATCCATAGCTTCTGATTAACTTTTCTCCCAGTTCATCTATTTCCCCTGTGGAAATCCCCGGTTTGATAAAATCCCCCAACCTTTCATGTACCTCGGAAAGGATTTTACAAGATTCCCTCATTAGTTCTATTTCTCTTGCAGATTTAATTGATATCGCCATATATTCCCTTGCCTTTCCGCAACCTGCAAATCAGTCAACGCCGGATACTTAACAAAGGATAGCTGTGATAGCCGTAAATACATCCTTCATATCCACCGTACCATCTACTGACTTAAGCACACCCTTCGCACGATAGAAATCAATTAATGGCTGCGTCTGCTTATGATATACATCCAAACGATTCTTAACTGTTTCTGGCTTATCATCATCACGAAGCACTAATTCTTTACCGCATGTATCGCAAATTCCATCCGTTTTGGGTGGAATATGTTCAATATGATAAGTTGCCCCACAACTTAAGCATGCACGTCTTCCGCCCATTCTCTTAATGATGTTTTCATCGGGAACTTCTACGTTAATCGCATAATCAATCCTGTCTCCCAGCTCTGTAAGTGCTTTGTCAAGTACTTCTGCCTGCGGAATAGTTCTCGGAAAACCATCCAGCACATACCCATTCTTGCAATCATCCTTTGCCACTCTGTCAAGAAGAATCTTAACCGTAAGCTCATCCGGGACAAGAAGTCCCTGATCCATATATTTTTTTGCTTCCATTCCGAGCTCCGTACCATTTTTAATATTAGCTCTAAAAATATCTCCTGTAGAAATATGCGGAATGCTGTATTTTTCTGCTATCATTTTTGCCTGTGTACCTTTTCCGGCACCAGGTGCTCCTAACATAATAATTTTCATCACTATTCTCCTAGTCTTTTTGTATAGTTTTCACTATAACGTATGATAGAGGTTACAGAAAGTCTTATGTTTCATAAACACCCGGCTTCCCTGTAACCTCTAAATTTTAATGAATATCAATCATTTAAAAAACCTTTGTAATTACGTACCAGCATCTGTGATTCAATCTGCTTGATTGTTTCAAGAATAACACTAACAATAATGATTAAACTGGTTCCTCCAAAGGATACTGATGCCTTGAATACTCCGTTAAATACAAAAGGTATTACACATACAATGATAAGTCCTACTGCTCCGATGAAGATAATGTAATTCAAAATTCTGGTCAGGTACTCACTGGTAGGCTTGCCCGGTCTGATGCCCGGAATAAAGCCGCCCTGTTTTTTCATATTTTCTGCAACTTCAAGCGGGTTAAAGGTAAGGGAAGTCTGGAAATATGCAAAGAATACAACAAGTATCACATATAACACCAAACCAAATGAATACACAGGTTCACTGGGTTTACACCAGTTTGCTGAATTTAAACCCTTTAAAATATGTGCCCATACACCCGTTCCACTATATTTAAAAAAGCTACAAATCACAATGGGAAGCTGCATTAATGATGATGCGAAAATGACAGGAATAACTCCTGCTGTATTAACCTTTAAAGGAATTGTCGCAGTCTGTCCGCCTACCATCTTTCTTCCCTGCACTTTTTTTGCGTACTGAACGGGAATCTTACGAACTCCGCTGTTCAGGAGGACAACCAAAACTACCATGGCTAAAATCACTGCAATAATTACCAAAGCAGCCACTACTCCGATTGCCGTTTTCTTCCCAAATACAAACTTCCTGAATAAGTTTGAGAGATCCTGAGGCATACTGGAAATGATATTAATAACCAATACAATGGAAATTCCATTTCCCACACCGTTCTCAGTAATCCTTTCACCAATCCACATAAGGAAAGCACTTCCGGCTGTTAATGCAGCAATAACTGTAATGACATTAAACGCATTATAGTCCTGCAAAAGTCCGTTTCCACCAAATCCGATTGCCATAGCTGATGATTCCAGCAAAGCAAGTCCTACTGTCACATAACGGGTAATAGACGCTATTTTTTTCCTTCCGTCTTCCCCTTCCTTCTGCATTTCTTCTAATTTAGGAATTGCAATTGTTAAAAGTTGCATAATAATGGAAGATGTAATGTAGGGTGTAATGTTTAATGCCAGGATGGACATACTTAAAAATGAACCACCTGTAAATGCATCAAAAAAGCTGAACGCATCTCCTGTCTGTTGTGCAAACCAAGCTGAAAAATAATCTCTGTTTACACCTGGCACAGGCAGCTGTGACCCTAAACGGATCACAACCAACATGGCAAATGTAAATAATATTTTACTTCTTAATTCTTTAATTTTGAATGCGTTTTTTAAGGTTTTTAACATTAAATCACCTCTGCTGTTCCACCAATAGCCTCAATCTTTTCTTTTGCAGATGCACTGAATGCATTTGCTTTAACTGTAAGCTTTTTGGTAATTTCTCCGTTTCCGAGGATCTTAACGCCATCTTTAGGATTTCTGACGATGCCTGTTTCGATTAATGTCTCGATATCTACTACAGCACCATCTTCAAATCTGTCAAGAGCACTTAAATTAATTCCTACGATTTCCTTAGAGCTTGGGCAAGTAAAGCCTCTCTTGGGAATTCTTCTATATAAGGGCATCTGACCACCTTCAAAACCGGGTCTGGGTGCTCCGGAACGAGCTTTCTGAC
>CAYWHY010000091.1:0-4892 GCA_964458255.1 uncultured Lachnospiraceae bacterium
CCTTTTTGCATCATTCCCTTTTCATCAAAGACCGGCTCACCTGTAATCGACACCATGGAATCCAGTGCCCTTTGTGCTACTATGGGATAATCCGGTGCAGAAGAAAATTTCCCTGCCATCTCCTCTTCCATATATTTAAAATCCGTAAGGAAAATATCCACCGTCCCCTTAAGACCTTCTATCATCTCCGGCTTTTCATATCCACTGCCGTTATAAACAATGGGAATTGTAAGCCCTTTTTCTTTTGCCAAAAGAAGGGATGCCGCAATTTCCGCAACATAATGGTCAGGCGTTACCAAGTTAATATTGGCCGCACCCTGTTTCTGTAAGGAAAGAAACAGTTCCGAAAGCTCTTTTACGGACACCTCTTTCCCTTTAACAGCAGCTGCTATTTCATAGTTCTGGCAATAAACACAACGCAGATTGCAACCCGAAAAAAATACCGTACCCGAGCCGCTCTTACCTGAGATGCAAGGCTCCTCCCACATATGAAGCGCTGCTCTTGCCACAACCACCTTATTATCTGAAAGACAATATCCCTTCTGCCCTTTGTCTCTTTCTGCCAGACATTCTCTCGGACAAAGATTGCAGGGACTGCTGCCTAAACCATTCCACATCATACATATGCCTTCTTTTTCTACTCAGTCTCTTCTCCGTAAAGTATATCCCATTCCTCTCTGGGAATCGCGGTAATATTGCCTACATCATAGTAAATTTCATAAAAAATATTAATCCAGTAGTCTTTATCATCTTCCAGATCGGATTCATGCGCATTACTATATGCATTGGCAAATTCTTCCCTAAACCTGGGTATCACTACAATACCGTCTCCGTCAGGATCTGCCTTATCTGCCTTAATAAGGGAAACCCTCTCATTTTCTTCCCTGTATATTCTCGCCAGATTTACCAGATTTTCCATATAGGTAAAGAACAGCCACAGGCACAACACACCAACCAGACTGTACTTTGCACCCTTTATCGCCAATTCTTTTTCATCCTCTATATCCACAAATCCCTGAATGACTGCAATCATCAAAAAGATACCTGCACCGAAAAAAGCCCTGTCGGCTGTCGTGGGAATGATGGCAAGCACATATGCAGTTGCCGCTGACGCTGTCAAAAACAATATGCTCTCATTATGTCTTACCTGTTTCCATTCTGCCAGTTTTTTCTGTAATGCCAACAGCACCAGCACAATCATCATGATTACAAGAAGCTCAAAAAAAAGCTCTCTGATGGTAACCGTCGTTTTGTAAACGCGGGAAAGAAGTCCCACAAGCCCTGTATATTCTCCTTCTGACATAGTGGCACTTCTGCTCCTTACCCCGGGTGCGGAAATCATACCCAGAATTCCACAGCACATACCTGCCACACCGGAAAGCATAAACGGATATATCGTTTTCTGTCCGTTCTTCTTTCTGTCCCAAAAGAAATTTGCTGCAAACATCAGTACCAAAAGTAACCCGCCACCGGAAGTATTTTCATTACACCAGCCTGCCGGCACACCAAAGAAAAAGAGCCCTGTCGCAAGTAATACGGGTCTTTTCATCTTGTCCGTATTTTCAAGTAAATGCCTGTAAAGGGTAACAAATCCCAAAATAAAAACGCTTCCCCATAAATAATTACATGCGCCGCATATCCAAAGCATAGTCTGTCCGAAGCTGACTGCATATCTCCACAAAAATACAATCACTAAAAGAAGTACCGGAATATCATATTTCTTTTTTCTGCGGACATTAGTGTACATTAAAAAGATGAGTGCCCCAAACATGATGCTGTTTACCACATTAAAAATATGCTTATCCACCGACAGGAAAAGTCTGATGTTGAACTGCCCGATGACCCGTCCGCTATTGGATAAATATTCTCCGTATTGCTGCTTAATCAAATCCCACAGGGAAGAAGCCTGTCTTGCTTCAAAAGCATACAGATAATCATCTGAAAAATACGGTGTCAGGAGGTTGTAAGCATAAATCATCAAAACTGCCGCCGCAAAAATCAGTACAAATATTTGTTTTCTGTATTTTTCAATAAAATTTGTCACAATAATATCCTCTCAAAAAAAGCCATAATTTTTTTTATTTTACCAAATGCACTTTTTTTATGCAACATTCTTTCCTTATAGTAATTCCGCCTGCTTTATGGTATACTTAATAAACTGAATTTTTATTAAACCGGCAAAAATATCAGAAAGAGATTTCATTATGAACGAGAAAGTACTACGCACATTAGAATATACCAAAATGATTGATAAATTAACCGATAAAGCCGGCTCTGAACCCGGAAAGCAGCTCTGCCGCGAGCTTATTCCCATGACGGATTCAGATGCCATTGAGCTTGCACAGACACAGACAGCAGACGCCCTTACCATGCTCTTTCAGAAAGGCTCCACTTCCTTTGGGGGAAACAGAAATGTTTCCATGGCACTGCGCTCTCTCGAAATCGGAAGCACTTTATCAGCACCTGAGCTTTTAAAGATTGCCGGGCTTCTCGATAACGTGAACCGTATTAAGGCATATGGGCGGAAAGAAAAGGATGATGAAAAGAAAACCTCTTTGTCTGATTATTTCGACAGATTAGAGCCTTTGACATTGCTTGCAGGCGAAATCCGCAGATGTATTATTTCGGAAGACGAAATTGCGGATGATGCCGGCTCTGCTCTGAAACACATCAGACGAAGCATGGCACTTACGGGAGATAAAATCCACTCCCAGCTTACCTCCATGGTAAACTCTTCCTACCGGAATTACCTGCAGGATGCTGTCATTACCATGCGTGACAACCGCTATTGTATTCCCGTTAAGGCCGAATACAAAAGCCAGGTGCCCGGTATGGTACACGACCAATCCTCCACAGGCTCTACCTTCTTTATTGAACCGGCAGCCATTGTGGAACTGAACAATAAATTAAAGGAGCTTTCTCTTCAGGAGAAAGAAGAAATCGAGAAGATTCTGGCCGCACTCAGTGCACAGACCGGTGAACACACCGTAGAAATACAGGAAAACCAAAAAATCATGACTTTTCTTGATTTTACCTTTGCCAAGGCTTTGCTTGCCTTAGATTTCAATGGAACCAAACCGATTTTTAATACCAATCATTGTATAAACATCAGAAAAGGACGCCATCCTCTTTTGCCTGCAAAAAAGGTGGTTCCGATTGATATTCATCTCGGAAAGGATTTTGATTTACTTGTCATTACCGGTCCTAATACCGGCGGCAAAACCGTTTCCTTAAAAACAGTCGGTCTTTTTACCCTGATGGGGCAGGCAGGACTTCACATCCCTGCCCTCGACCGTTCGGAGCTTTCTATTTTCACGGAGGTTTTTGCTGATATAGGAGACGAACAGAGTATTGAGCAGAGCCTCAGTACCTTTTCCTCACATATGACAAGTATCGTTTCCATTCTGAAACAGGCAGATGAGAATTCCCTTTGTCTGTTTGATGAATTAGGTGCCGGTACCGACCCTACAGAGGGAGCTGCACTTGCCATCGCTATTTTGGATCATCTCCATCAACGGGGGATTCGTACCATGGCAACCACTCACTACAGTGAGCTTAAGGTATATGCTCTCTCTACCGATTTTGTAGAGAATGCCTGCTGCGAGTTTAATGTTGAAACGCTTTCTCCTACTTATCGTCTGTTAATCGGTGTTCCCGGCAAGAGTAACGCTTTTGCCATCTCTTCCAAGCTGGGATTACCCCATTATATTATCGAGGCGGCCAATGAGCAAATCGGCACGGATGACAAGAGTTTTGAAGAACTCCTTACGGATTTGGAGCAAAGCCGCATCACCATTGAGAAAGAGCGTCTTGAAATTGCTTCCTACAAAGAAGAAATCAAGACATTAAAAGAACGTTTACAGTCCAAAAATGAGAAGATAGATAACGCCAGGGAGCGTATTCTCCGGGAAGCCAATGAACAGGCAAGAGAAATTTTGCAGGAAGCGAAAAACGTCGCCGATGAAACGATCCGGGTCTTCCAAAAAGCAGGCCCCGGTGCTTCGCTGAAGGATTTAGAGAAATCCCGTGAAAAAATTCGCGGTAAAATGAAAGACAATAATGACAGGCTTTCCCTTAAACCAACAGAAAACAAAGCGAAAAAGGAATTAAAACCGGAGCAGCTAAAGAAGGGTGACAGCGTCAAGATTCTTTCCATGGGATTAACCGGAATCGTAAGTACTCTTCCCGACGCAAAAGGCAATCTTTTTGTACAGTGCGGTATTATCCGTTCCCAGGTCAACATCAAAGACCTGATGTTAATTGACGAAGACGCTTTGCAAAACAGGTTGCCTTTACCAAAATCGCAAACCGGCAAAATAAAGATGTCCAAGTCCTTGCAGGTATCCCCTGAGATTAATCTTCTGGGCAGAACCGTAGACGAAGCACTTTCCCTGCTTGATAAATATTTGGATGACGCATACCTTGCACATCTTTCTACCGTGCGGGTGGTTCACGGAAAAGGAACCGGTGCCCTTAGGAATGCCGTTCACACTCATCTGAAACGCATTAAGTATGTAAAGAGCTACCGCTTAGGCGAATACGGCGAAGGTGACGCAGGTGTCACAATCGTAACATTCAGGGAATAATACACAAATTTCGCAGTTTATGCTCCGCGATTTGCAAAATAGGTAAGAAAGGGATGGTTACAGTATGGTAAACAGACAAAAAATTTTAATTGTAGACGACGACAACAATATTGCAGAGCTGATATCTCTTTATCTTACTAAAGAGTGCTTTGACACCATGATTGCCGGAGACGGGGAAACAGCACTTTTGCTGGCAGACTCCTTTGCTCCCAATTTGATTTTATTGGATTTAATGCTGCCGGGAATCGATGGTTATCAGGTTTGCCGTGAAATCCGTGCCAAATCTTCCACGCCTATCATCATGCT
>CAYWHY010000092.1:0-4781 GCA_964458255.1 uncultured Lachnospiraceae bacterium
GTTATATATGATAAAGGCTCCCGGAATCTTCCGGGAGCTTTTAATATACACATTAATGTGCTTGCAGTATTGCAGAACTTCAAGTAAACTTAAGTAGTAAGTGATATTAAAGGAGATAATGTTGTGAATTTATATAGACTGGTATTGGTAGATGATGAAGAAGATGTCCGTGTGTCTATTGCGGAGAAAGTAGACTGGAAAGCTCTTGGTTTTGAATTGGTAGGTTCTTTAAGCAATGGACAGGAAGCTTTGGAACTTGCTGAACAAACCCGTATAGACGTGGTTATGACAGATATCAAAATGCCGTTTATGGATGGTTTGACTCTTTGTGCTAAATTGAAGGAAAATTACAAAAATACGAAGGTAGTTCTTTATTCCGGGTTTGATGATTTTGAGTTTGCAAGAGAAGCTATTCATCTTGAAGTTGAGGAATATCTGTTAAAGCCCATCAGTGCTAAGGATTTGGAAAATGTATTCAGTAAACTGAAAACCAATTTAGATAAAGAACTTGATGAGCGTCGGAATTTGGAAAATTTATATGATTACTATCAAAAAAGTCTTCCCATGATGAGAGAACAGCTTTTGACGGCGATGTTGGAGGGCAGACTTGCGGAAGAACAGGCACAGGCGATGATTCATTCTTATGAAATGGATTTTTTAGCGCCGTATTATTCTGTGGCAGTTCTTTGTCCGGAGATGAGAAACGATAGCAAAGATTTGTCGTCAGGACAGATGCTTGCCTTGTCTTTAATGAATTTGACAAAGGAATATTTGGAAAAGAATATTTCCAGTTATACATTTATGTATTTGGATAGTATTGTGGTAATTGCCAGATTACAGCAATGGCAGGAAATACAGGATTTTGTTTATCATATGAATCAGGTATGTAAGATGGGCGGTCGTATCCTGGACATGAAAGTAGCGGCCGGTATTGGACAGGCTTATTCAGGGCTGGTTAAAATAGAAACTTCCTATAAAGAAGCAAAAGATGCGTTTGGGTATCGGGTTATAGTGGAAGATGATACACAGGCAATTTATATTAATGACGTAGAACCGAAAACGAAGCAGGATTTTCTGATGGAGGCAAAGGGCCTCGAAGCGCTTATTCAGAACATAAAGTTGGGTACAAGAGAAGAACTCGAAGCAGCAATAGATGATTTTATCGAGGAACTGAAGGTGGATATGGTTTCTGTACAGCAGTATCAGCTTACCTTTATGGAAACGTTGACAGAAATACTAAAGCTGGTTCGAAGCCATCAGCTTGATACGGCAGAAATTTTTGGAGAAAAATTTGAGCCCTACCATGAGATTCACAAGTTTCATTCAATGGATGATTTTTCTTTATGGCTTCAGGAAAGATGTCATAAAATTCGCCGAATGCTAAGACAGGAAAGAACAGATACAACAAATACGATGACGGAGAAAGCAAAACAGTATGTGGAAGAGAATTATTCCGATAATGCATTATCCGTAGAGCAGCTCAGTAGTTATTTGAATGTCAGTGCCACATATTTTTCTACTATGTTCAAGAAAAAAGTCGGTATGAGCTTTGTATCTTATTTAACAAAAGTACGTCTTGCACATGCGGTTGAACTTTTGAACAACACAGATGATAAAAGTTATATTATTGCAGAAAAAGTAGGCTATACGGAACCGAATTATTTTAGCTATGTATTTAAGAAACAGTATGGAGTATCTCCGTCGAAATACCGTACAAAGAAGGAATCATGATATGAAAAAAAGTCTGCAATTTATGATTGCAATGTCATTTACGCTGATTTCGGTTATCGGTATGATATCTTTAGGTGTTATTCTGTATGCAACATATACGCGAACAGCGGAAGAAGTGACTATAGAAGATAACAGCCAGCTTGTAAATCAGGTAGAACTGAATTTGACGAATTATCTGCGAAATATGATGCGTATTTCCAATTCCGTTTATTACAGTGTCATAAAAAACGCGGATTTTTCAGAGGAAAATGTCGATAAAGAATTGACGTTACTATATGAAGCCAACAAGGATAATCTTATTAGTATTGCATGTTTTACGGATACCGGTTCTCTGGTGGCTTCTACTCCGGTTGACAGCTTAAAGCAGGATGTAAACGTGACGGAGCAACAATGGTTTGTACGGGCGCTCAGAGAGCCTGAAAACCTGCATTTTTCATCCTCACATGTACAAAATATTTTTGAAGACAGTAATGACAGATATTATTGGGTGCTTTCTTTAAGCCGTAGTGTGGAGCTTACCAGTGGAGGAAATATTTCCAGAGGGGTTCTTCTTGTTGATATGAACTTCAGCGGTATTGAGCAGCTGTTTGCCAAGGTAAATTCTGATATGAATTATATGTATCTGGTAGATGATACAGGAGAAATTATTTATCATCCAAGGCAGAATCTGATTTTCAGTAATTTGTATCAGGAGAATAATGTATTGGCCGGTGTCTATGAAGACGGTGTACACAAAGAGGAGTTTCTAGGTGCATCAAGAACTGTTGTGGTAAAAACGGTAGGATATACAGGCTGGAAGATAATTTCTGTTATTCCGGAAGAAACCATGAATCAGAGATGGAATCAAATAAGTGTTATTTGGGTTACGGTACTTTCCATCAGTATCTTAATTTTGATTTTTGCAAATCAGTATTTGTCTTCCAAAATTGTGCAACCATTACGACGCCTGGATGATTCTGTAAAGGAGTTGCAATTGCAAAATCCAGAGAAGATATATGTAGGCGGTTCGGAGGAAATACAAAATTTAGGACTTACGATTCGTTCCATGGTCGAAGAAATGCGTAAGCTCATGGATAACATTGTTAAGCAGCAGGAAGAAAAGAGAAAAAATGAGCTTGATGCTTTGCAGTCACAGATACATCCTCATTTTTTGTACAATACGCTGGATTCCATTATATGGATGGTGGAGAGTGAGCGTTATGAGGAAGCTATTTCCATGGTAACGGCTCTGGCAAATTTATTCCGTATTTCGTTGAGTCAGGGTAAGACGATTATTACCATCAGAGAAGAATTCAATCATGCAATCAATTACAGCAGTATTCAAAAGGTACGGTTTAAAAATAAATTTAATGTAATTTTTAAGCTGGATGAAAAAATTGAGAAATATCTTACCATCAAGTTGATTATTCAGCCGCTTTTGGAAAATGCAATTTATTATGGTATGGAAGTCATGGATGGTGATGGTGAAATTATTGTTCAGGGCTATGAAAAAGACGGCGACATTTACATTGATGTTATAGATAATGGTGCAGGTATGCCGGAAGAACAGGTAAAATATTTATTGACAGATAGGAATTATGAAAGAAAAAGAGGCTCCGGAATCGGGCTTCGTAATGTGGATCAGCGTATTAAGCTGTATTTTGGTGAAAAATATGGTTTGTACATTGAAAGTGAACCGGATGTTGGAACAAAGGTAACCATTCATTTACCGAAGAAGCTGGAGGTGGAGGACGATGCATAAGAAAAATACAAGTATTACCGCCACGGCTTTAATTTGTTTTGGATTGATAGCTCTTATGTTGTTGGTTTATTATCAGGCTGTTTTTGGAGAGAAGCCACCGGAAAGCAGATATGAGATTTCTGTTGTATTATATGATGCCGGAAATGACGGATGGGAATCTCTTATGGAAGGAATGAAACAGGCAGGAGAAGATTTAGCTGTCAATATCAATTATGTAATTGCAGAAGAGGGAGCCGATGCCGCAGAACAGATAGCGATGATACGTGAAGAAATCGAAAATGGTACCGGGGGGATTTTATTGGCTTCCGCTGATTCTTCCATTATGTGTCAGGAGGCACAAATAGGTGATGTGCCGGTTCCGATTATCACATTGGAAAGCGGTACAGACGATCAGGCTTATCCTTTTATCTCTGCTAATAATATTTCCATGGGAAATATGCTGGCAGAGGCAATTTTAGAGGATTTTTCCGATAGAGAGGAAATCAATCTGGTTGTGGTGGAAGAATATAAAACGCGGGACAGTGTTCGCCAAAGAAGGCAGGGGCTATATGAAGTGTTAAATAAAGATGAAAGAGTGCGGGTAACCGTTCTGGAGCGAAAGTTGGAATATGAGGGTCTGCAAAGATTTTTGTCAAAGGCTTTGGAAGGATCCAAGGTGGACGCTATCGTTTCTCTCAGTAAAGAAACGCTACATGCACTTTGCGAAGCAGATGTAGAAATTTTACAGGGGAAGAAGCTGTATGGTATTGGAAATACAGATTCAATTGTTGCAGCACTTGATGATGGGAAAATTGAAAATCTGGTTTTCCAGAACGAATTTAACATGGGGTATTTGGGAGTAGAAAATCTTCTTAAGGAGATGGAAGGAATAAGAAGTGCGGATATTGATGAGATAGACAGTTATTGCGTGAGCAGACAGGATATTTTTGAAATGCAGTATGAGAGGTTATTGTTTCCAATAGTAGAATAGGAGATGTAATGGAAAAGTTAAAGTTAAAGATTTGGGGTTTGTTGCTGATAGGCAGTCTTTTGGCAGGCTGTGGGGGAAAGGTACAGGATTCGGAAGAACTGAAGGAAATTAAGATAGGAATCAGTGTTTATAACCAGTATGATACTTTCATCGCAGAATTAATAGAAAATGTACAGATGTATGCAAAGGAAATAGAAAAAAAATATGATATTACCGTAATACTTGAAATTGTCAATGCCAGCTCCAATCAGATGGTGCAAAATGATCAGATAGATTATTTTATAGATCAGCAGTGTGACATAGTCTGTATCAATCTTGTGGACAGAACGGATGCTTCAA
>CAYWHY010000093.1:0-4601 GCA_964458255.1 uncultured Lachnospiraceae bacterium
CTTCAGGATAAGCCTTATGAAAAGAATATTGCCAAAAACGTGATGATGCCCGGAAACGCTATCAAGCGTCATCTTGTGGTAGAGGAACGCTTAAAGAGAATGGCGGAAGATGCCAATACTTTGGATATTAATCAGGTAGAATACAAGGATACCAAAATCGGTGTTATTACCAGCGGTATTCCTTATCAGTATGTAAAAGAAGCACTTCCGGAGGCTTCTGTGCTGAAACTTGGTTTGGTGCATCCCCTTCCCAGGAAGTTAATTGAAGAGTTTGCGTCTAAGGTAGATACTCTTTATATTGTGGAAGAACTGGAACCTGTTATTGAAGAACAGGTGAAATCATGGGGAATCAAAGCAATCGGTAAGGAAATTTTTACCGTGCAGGGGGAATACAGTGCCAATATGCTTAAGAAAGCTGTTCTCGGACAGGAAACAGAAGCGTATGAAGCAGCACAGGTGCCTGCAAGACCGCCGATTCTTTGCCCCGGTTGTCCCCACAGAAGTGTATACTCTGTGCTTAAGAAATTAAAAATTCATGCAGCAGGCGATATCGGCTGTTATACATTAGGAGCGGTGGCACCTCTTAGTGTGGTAGATACTACTGTGTGTATGGGTGCAAGTATTTCCACTCTTCATGGTATGGAAAAGGCAAAAGGAAAAGATTATATCAGGAACTGGGTTGCTGTCATAGGTGACTCTACGTTCCTGCATACCGGTGTTAACTCCCTTATGAATATGGTTTATAACAAGGGAACGGGTACCGTAATGATTCTTGATAATTCCACAACAGGTATGACAGGACATCAGGACCATGCGGCAACCGGCAAGACATTAATGGGCGATGCTACTTACGAAATTAATTTGTATAAGCTTTGTAAGGCAATGGGCATTGAACATGTTTATGAAGTGGACGCGTTTGATATTGCGGAGATTGAAAGACTGGTGAAACAGGAAACGGCAAGAGAAGAGGTTTCTGTTATTATTACGAAGTCACAGTGTGCACTTCTTAAGACATTTGTACCGAAGGGCAAATGTGTGGTTGACCCTGAAAAATGTAAAAAGTGCGGTATGTGTCTGGTGGCAGGCTGCCCTGCCATCAAAAAGTCGGAAGACGGTACAGCAGTCATTGATGAAACTATGTGTAACGGTTGCGGACTTTGCATGAGTAACTGTAAATTTGATGCAATCAGTTTGATTGAGAATAAGTAAGGAGGGGAGACGGATGAAAACCGGAAATATTATGATTGTAGGTGTAGGAGGACAAGGGACTCTTCTTACAAGCCGTATCCTTGGCGGAATTACCAGACAGGCAGGATATGATGTAAAGATTTCTGAGGTGCACGGAATGGCACAGCGTGGAGGAAGCGTTGTTACTTATGTGCGTTTCGGTGAAAAAGTAGCGGAGCCCATTGTGGAAGAAGGTCAGGCAGATGTACTGATTGCATTTGAAAGACTGGAAGCACTTCGCTATGCACACTTCCTTAAAAAAGACGGTGTTCTTATTGTCAACGATTTGCGAATGGATCCCATGACCGTATCGGCGGGATTTGCACAGTATCCGGAAGGAATTGTTGAAACTTTGAAAGAAAAGCACAAGGTAATTGCATTGGATGCACAGAAGCTGGCAAAAGAACTTGGCAATGCAAGGGTGTTTAATACCATTATTGTCGGTGTGGCAGCAAAGCAGATGGATTTTTCGAAAGAAGAATGGCTTCAGGTAATTGAAACGACGGTTCCTCCTAAGACTGTTGAAATTAACAAGAAGGCATTTCTGACTGGCTGGGATTTACAGCAATGCATAACCGATAGTTATAAATAATATAACAAATATTGATTTTACTTATGAATTAGATGGGAATATAATCATAAAGTAAAGAGTAAAAGAAAAGCAGGTCTTTACAGGCCTGCTTTTTATCTTAAGGAGGAACAGATATGGTAAAAGCAGTTGTAGGTGCCAATTGGGGCGATGAAGGAAAAGGAAAAATTACAGATATGCTTGCACAAAGAGCAGATATTATCATCCGCTTTCAGGGCGGTGCCAATGCAGGTCATACGATTGTCAATAATTACGGTAAGTTTGCACTTCATACATTGCCTTCAGGTGTATTTTATGACCACACGACCAATATTATCGGTAACGGAGTGGCATTAAATATTCCTTTATTATTTGCAGAAATAAAATCTGTTACAGACAGAAATGTACCGATGCCTAAAATTTTAGTTTCGGACAGGGCACAGATTGTCATGCCTTATCATATTTTGCTTGACCGGTACGAGGAAGAGCGATTGGGTGGCAAATCCTTTGGCTCTACCAAGTCAGGTATTGCACCTTTTTATTCCGATAAATATGCTAAAATCGGTTTTCAGGTAAGCGAGCTGTTTGAGGAAGAATTGCTGAAAGAAAAAGTGGAGAGAGTATGTGAACAGAAAAACATCATGCTGGAGCATATGTATCATAAGCCGCTTATCAATCCGGCAGAGCTTCTTAAAACCTTGCATGAGTACAGAGAAATGATTGCTCCTTATGTATGTGATGTGTCAGCTTATCTTGCACAGGCAATTAAAGAAAATAAAACAATTTTACTGGAAGGACAGCTTGGTACTTTGAAAGACCCTGACCATGGTATTTATCCTATGGTTACCTCTTCCTCTACCCTTGCCGCTTACGGCGCTATCGGTGCCGGAATTCCGCCTTATGAAATTAAGGAAATCATTACAGTGTGTAAAGCATATTCTTCTGCTGTGGGAGCAGGTGCTTTTGTATCGGAAATATTCGGTGAAGAGGCAGATGAGCTTCGCAGAAGAGGCGGAGACGGAGGAGAGTATGGTGCGACTACGGGACGTCCCAGACGTATGGGATGGTTTGACTGTGTGGCTTCCAAATACGGCTGCAGACTGCAGGGAACCACAGACGTGGCTTTTACCGTACTTGATGTATTAGGATATCTGGATGAAATTCCGGTTTGTGTGGGGTATGAAATTGATGGTAAAGTTACTACGGATTTCCCTGTCACTGCTAAGCTGGAAAAAGCAAAACCTGTTCTTAAAACGCTTCCCGGCTGGAAATGTGAAATACGTGGTATTAAAAAATATGAAGATTTGCCGGAAAACTGCCGCAGGTATGTTGAGTTTATAGAAGAACAAATCGGGTATCCGATTACCATGATTTCCAACGGTCCCGGAAGGGAGGACATTATTAGCAGAAAGAGCCGCTTTGAAAATCGGTAAAAAGTTTTTTTATACAAATTGTTATGTTCAAGTGCACGGGCATGTGATATAATTTTTGTAGCGTTAGAAACTGTTTTTATTTTCTTGTGGGGGATTTTATATGAAAACAGAAAAGACAAATGAGAAAGCAAGCGATAATCTGATTTTTGCTGCGTTTCAGAAAATAGTGGATACGACAGAGGACATAGTATTTGTGAAGGATATTCATCTTGCGTATGTTGCGGTTTCCGAGCCATTTGTAAAAATGGTCGAAAAAAAGAATGCCGGTGAGATTATCGGGCGGATAGACACGGAAATTTTTGCTGATGAAAGTCTGGCTAAGCGGTATATGGCAGATGACCGTAAACTGTTGTCAGGTGGCAGGGATTTGGTGGACTATATAGAACCGCTTGCAGATTTTGACGGTCAGGCCAGATATGGTTGTACGTCCAAATATATTCTTTTTGATGCAGACGGCTGTACAATCGGCATTTTAGGCGTCATACAGGATATTACGAGAGATTACATGGCCAGACAGCATTATCAGCAGGAGCTTAAATACCTTTTTGAACTTCCGAAGGATACCTATGCAGTGTCTTATATTGATATTGAAGACTGGCGAATCATCAGCCAGCGCAGGCAGACCATTGAAGGGGGGACGCTGCAGGCATGCTATACGGTGGAGAGCCTTTGCGAGGCGGCACTTGAGTCAATTGCCGAAGAAGAAAGTGATGCAGCTGTGTTTTATCGTAATTTCACATCGGTATATCTTAAGGAGATTTACGAAAGCGGCAGGACTTCTTTTTCCTTTAAATATCGCCGACAGGTATCCGATGATGCTGTACGATGGGTATACAATGAGGTGCGTTTCCTGACGGATGCAGATAGCGGGCATTTATGTGTAATGCTTTCGGCGAAGGACATTGATGCGGAAAAGAAAGAACAACTGGAATTGCGCAGAGCAGCCCGGATGGATAAAATGACGATGCTTTTTAATCGTGAGACTACCATGACATACATAAAACAAATTCTGGAAGAGGAAGCGGATGGAAAGCATGTATTATTTATGTTTGATGTGGATAATTTTAAGCATCTGAATGATACGAAGGGGCATCAGTGCGGCGACGAATTTCTGATTGCACTGGCTTCTGAGATTAAGAAGACATTTACGGAAGATGATGTCGTGGGTAGAATAGGCGGCGACGAATTTTTTGCTTTCATGAAAAATGTTTCGTGTATTTCGCAGGCAGAACAAAGGGCACAGGAGCTGCTTGAAACGATTCAAACGCTTTGTGCAAAGTACCACGACCCATACCTGTCGGGAAGTATAGGAATCAGTGTATATCCTGAAAACGGAAAAAACATAGATGAACTTTATGGGCAGGCAGACAGTG
>CAYWHY010000094.1:0-4563 GCA_964458255.1 uncultured Lachnospiraceae bacterium
CATGCAGATAATTCTCATTATAGCGATGCGTATCACTGACAATCAATATTTTCATACGTAGCCATTATTCCTCTTACTGTTCTTCAAGTCTCTTTCTGATAGCACGTAGTGCCTGTCCCCTGTGGCTGATTTGATTTTTCTCTTCCTCAGACAATTCAGCGGTTGTTTTTCCATAAGACGGTACATAGAAGATTGGATCATAACCAAATCCGTTACTACCCTTTTCTTCATATCCTATTCTGCCTTCAATGACAGCTGTCTCCGTTATCTCCCTGCCTCCGGGTATTACCGCGGCTATGGCGCACACAAAGCGTGCTGTCCTTTTTTCATCCTCCACACCGGAAAGCCGTTCTATCAGATTTGCATTTTTAATACGATAGGGTGTTTTCTCCCCTAAATATCTTGCCGAATAAATACCGGGTTCCTTGTTCAAATAATCAATTTCCAGACCCGAATCATCGGCAAGTACAATATCATCCGGCAAGTACTCTGCCACTGCTTTTGCCTTAATCATAGCATTCTCTGCAAAACTTTCTCCATTCTCCACAATATCGGGATTAACACCCACTTCTTTCATGGAATTAATAACAACTTTTTCTCCTCCAATAACAAGGTCAGCCAAAATCTCTCTAATCTCGTGCATTTTATCCTGATTTCCTGTTGCAAAAATAATTCTTCGCATGTTAATACCTCTGTCTTTCCGTTGTTTTCCGCAAACCGTCAATATGTAACGGGATGTTTAATGTCCCGACGTATATACCTGTGCAATCGCATTACAGATACCTGTTGCTATTTTCTCCCTATATTCTTTTCTTCCAAGCAGAATGGCTTCCTGCCTATTGGTAATATATCCAACACATACTGCTGCTGCCGGAACAGTCGCATGACTAATCGCATAATCTTCCTTATCTGCCTCTTTAAGTCCAATGGCTTTCCCTTTGATGCTTGTTACCACTTCACGTTCCAAACAATCCGCAAGCTCCACACTTCCAAAACCGGGAATGAAATAATCACCGTTGTACACAGTTTCCGTTCCATAAACAGCACTGTCCTCTTCCGCACTGACCTCTATACGAATATACATGTCTGCTTTTGCGTCGTTTGCCAGTGCGATTCTCTCTGCTTCAGACGGATTTGTGTCACTCATCCTGGTATAATAAACCTTTATGTCACTGTCATCCAACTTCTCTTTTATATTACGGGCAATCTCAAATGTGATGTCTTTTTCCTGCAGTTCTTCTCCCACAGCTCCCACATCCGTACCACCACAGGCCGGATCAATAACGACAATCTTGTCATATACCTCTTTGGGCGGCAGAAAATCAATATACAGATGATTGTTTTCTAAAATAGTACGGCACTCATAGAGACCCGTTAATTGAAAGATCAGCCGACAGCCTTCTTCCGACAGTTCAAGCTTTCCCTGCCTGATCTTCTGTCTATTCCCGGATATCGGATTGTCTGCATAAAAATTTTCTTCTGTTGTTGGAATAAACAGCCACAGCTCACGATTCATGTAATGATTTTCAATCATAATATCATCCGCCTTACAGCCTTGCGGCAACGGGACACGCAAATATCCTGTATCTGCCTCGCCTATCACAAAGGTTAAAATCTTTTCGTCGGAATCCATTTCTTTACCAGCTTCCCCTGTCATTTCTTCCACTGCATCATGTGCAACATTCTCAACGGTAATTACTTTCTCTGCAGAAAGATAAAAAATGACTGACATGGAAATCACAAAAAAAATCAGACTCCCTATGGCGGTTTTTTTCATCAAATCCTGTTGCATACCTTATCCCTTATTATTCCCTTTCCTTTGCCTTGGGGGTTTGGGACCGGGAAATTGATAAAAATACGTTTTCATCATTCCATTGTAAATTTTCCTATTCTTGGCCGCCTTAATCCCCATGGAGCCTTCAGCCTGCTCATATGCCGTAATTACATACATGGACCAACTGTCAAGTGCCTTGTAGCGTTCACCGATGATTCCGTATAATTTCGGAAGATTTTTCTTTTCTTCAATACGCTCACCATACGGCGGATTTGTGATAATAAAACCGTACTTCTTGTTATGACTAAGCCGGTCAACTCCTCTTTTCTGAAAATGTATCTTAGATTCCACACCTGCCAGTTTTGCATTTTCTCTTGCTATGGATACCATTTTATCATCCACATCATACCCCTGGATATCCGTTTCCACATCCATGGTAATCATTTCTTTCGCCTCTTCCACTGCATCCTTCCAGAGCCTCTCTCCAATAATATGTTGCCATTTCTCAGCCGTAAAATGTCTGTTCATTCCGGGTGCCATATTTACCGCCATCATGGCTGCCTCGATGGGAAAGGTTCCGCTTCCGCAAAAAGGATCCACCAATATTCTATCTCCTCTCCACGGAGTCAGCATAATCAGTGAAGCCGCAAGATTCTCTGCAATAGGTGCCTTTGCGGTAAGTTTACGGTATCCTCTTTTATGTAAAGATTCACCGGTAGTATCAAGTCCCACCGTCACCTCATCTTTCATGAGAAAAACGCGAATCGGAAAGCTTTCTCCGTCTTCCGCAAACCAGTCAACCTTATATGTCTCCTTCATTCTCTCTACCATTGCTTTTTTCATAACAGACTGAATATCTGATGGACTGAACAGCTTACTTTTTACACTGGCAGCTTTCGTTACCCAGAACTTACCGTTTACAGGGACAAATTCCTCCCACGCAAGTGCTTTGGTACCTTGGAACAATTCCTCATATGTTTCCGCACGAAAACTTCCTATTTTAATAAGAATTCTTTCCGCCGTTCTCGAAAAAATATTGATACGGCAAACGGCTTCCTCATCACCCACAAAAGTAATTCTGCCGTCCTCTACCTTTGTCACATCATAACCCAAATCTGTAATTTCTCTTTTCAGTACCGCTTCCAGCCCAAAATGACAGGGAGCTATCAATTCAAATCGTTTCATATTGTTTTCCTACTATTTATAAATATCATTGTGTTCATTATAGCACAAGCCATAGCTCTTTGTATAATATTTTCACTCAAAAACACATAGAAAAAGGCACCTTCCGGTGCCCTTTCCGCTCTACTAAAACTCGTTGTTTTTCTTATTGTTGTCAGAAGTATTGCCGGAAGAGCTATTCTTCTGGCTGTTCTGACAATTCTGACCGTTTTTGTTTTCCTGACTCTGTTTGCTGCTGTTCTGGTTGTTCTGGTTATAATCGTTTTTAGACATATTATATTCCTCCTGTTTCTATAGGTTACAAGAGTAGTATTTCTCAAACGGTTATTTCTATTCTTTTTCGAAATAGTACTTTTGTACTATTTGTACAATCACAATATCACTTGTAAAGCTTTAGATGCGAGAAAGCACCCTGATAATTCAGAGTGCTTTCTTTATTAAGCGTGCGCTAGAAGATTCGAACTCCCGACCTTTTGGTCCGTAGCCAAACGCTCTATCCAGCTGAGCTAAGCGCACATTCGTTACATGTATCGCAACAAAAAAGATTATATTATACTCCTTTTCACTTGTCAAGGGCATTAAATCATTTTTTTCGCATTCTTGTTATCAATTATAATAATCAGCACATTAATCAACAATAATACCAATATTGCCGGGATTAATGTTCAGAACTGTTACCACAAGTTCAAGCTCTGGTTCTTTTATGGGCTTTTCATACATTGCCGATAAACGGTAAACACTTTTTCCGGTAATGCTCTGCAGTATCTTCGATACATAGAACAAATTCCTAAACAGCATCCGGAACATGGTATCCTTTTGGTTTCTTCTTGTTTTTCAAGCATGAATTTTCTAAAAAAAGAATTCTTCCTACTCTGCAAATTCTACTGTAATATTACCCAAATCACAAGATATATTAAAATTACTCAAAGCACCGTTATCGATTACTTTTTCTGCAGAAAGTCCTGTCATTGAACGGTCTGCAATATCGATATTTCCTGCATCACACTCTACTGAGTAATTATGGTCCGTCTCTTTTCCTGTAAGAGAAATCTCCAAATTACCCATATCACATTCAGCTTCCAGATTACCGGTAATGGTTCCTTCATAAACGCATTCCCCTAAACTTACCGTTAGCTCTGCATTCGTACTGACAACTTCAGATGCAGCAAGCTCTCCCGCTCCGATTTCTGCCTCGAACTCATCTGCCTTAATTCTTTCCATTATCACTTCACCGGCGCTCACAGAGGCCTCCAACTCCTTGGCATTTACTCCTGACAACTCCATGGTACCTGCACCGATTTTTACATAAACCTTTTCAAAATGACTGTCTTTCGGAACAGAAAGTGTAATTTCACCGATTATGCCGCTGTTTGCTATTATCTTGTTAAAGCCCTTCACATACAGGGTACCGTCTTTTACATCATATTCACAATCACCGGCTCCCGCTACAGCTATTTCAATATTATCGTCAGCTGTTTCCTTTTCCTCTATCACAAATTCTCCGGCGCCAATCTCTATATTAAGATTTTTCACATCTGTAACCGGATAGCTTTGGAATGTATCCTCAAAGAAATGTTCTCCCAAATCCACATCTTCCACAAGCACCT
>CAYWHY010000095.1:0-4196 GCA_964458255.1 uncultured Lachnospiraceae bacterium
GGCGATATGACAGTAATCGATTTTGAAGGTTTTGTAGATGATGTTGCATTTGAAGGCGGAAAGGGTGAGAACTATCCTTTAACCATCGGTTCCGGTGCTTTCATTCCCGGTTTTGAAGAACAGCTGGTAGGTGCTGAAATCGGTAAGGAAGTAGAAGTAAACGTAACTTTCCCTGAAGATTACCATGCAGAAGATTTGAAGGGTAAAGCAGCAGTATTCAAATGCACCGTTAAAGAAATCAAAGAAAAGGAACTTCCTGAATTAGATGATGAATTTGCATCAGAAGTTTCCGAATTTGATACTCTTGCAGAATACAAAGCAGATGTTAAGGGTAAACTGGAAGAAAAGAAAGCAAAGGAAGCTAAGGAAGCAAAAGAAGCAGCTGTAATTGAAGCAATCGTTAAGGATTCCGAGATGGAAATTCCCGATGCAATGCTTGAAACACAGCAGAAGCAGATGGTAGATGAGTTTGCTCAGAGAATAAAGATGCAGGGCTTATCCTTGGAACAGTACTTCCAGTTCACAGGTGCTACTTATGAGCAGATGATTGAACAGGTTAAGCCTCAGGCTGAAAAGAGAATTCAGTCAAGACTTGTGCTTGAAGCTGTTGTAAAGGCTGAAAACATTACAGCTACCGATGAGGACTACGAAGAAGAAATTAAGGTTATGGCAGAAGCTTACCAGATGGAAGTTGAAAAAGTAAAAGAACTTCTTCCCGAAAAGAGTGCAGAACAGATTAAGACAGATATTGCAGTAAGAAAAGCGGCTGATTTCGTAGTAGAGAATGCAAAAGAAAAATAAAACAAAAAAAACATTAAAATTCCATTAATAAAGTTGTAAACTTATTGCAAACAAAGCACCCATGAATTATGATAAAGCTGATTGTAATTCATGGGAGTTTTTGCAGATTATAGAAAGGTGGGTATTTATATGAGCTTAGTACCTTACGTCATTGAACAGACCAGTCGTGGGGAACGTTCCTACGATATTTATTCCAGACTTTTAAAAGAGAGAATCATTTTCCTTGGAGAGGAAGTAAATGATGTGACAGCAAGTCTTATCGTGGCACAGATGTTATTTCTCGAAGCGGAAGATCCCGAAAAGGATATTCATTTTTATATCAACAGCCCGGGCGGAAGCGTAACGGCTGGTATGGCAATTTATGATACCATGCAGTATATAAAGTGTGATGTATCCACATACTGTATGGGTATGGCAGCAAGTATGGGTGCGTTCCTTCTTGCAGGCGGAACGAAAGGAAAGAGATTGGCTCTTCCCAATGCGGAGATTATGATTCATCAGCCCCTCGGCGGTGCACAGGGACAGGCAACCGAAATTGAAATCGCTGCAAAGCATATTTTAAAAACAAAAGCAAAATTAAACAGAATGCTTGCTGAAAATACAGGTAAAGATATTGAAGTGATTGCTGCAGATACAGAAAGAGATAACTGGATGTCTGCAGAAGAAGCCAAAGAATACGGTCTGATTGACAGAGTAGTATCTAAACGCAATGAATAAATGGTAGAGGTGCAAAATGGCAGGAAAAAGTTCTGATAGCATCAGGTGCTCCTTTTGTAACAAAAAGCAGGACCAGGTAAGAAAAATGATTGCCGGTCCGGCCGGCGTATATATCTGTGATGAATGTGTGGAAATCTGTGCAGATATCGTGGAAGAAGAAATTGAAGAGGTACAGGAAACGGGGGAAATGGAAATCAATCTGCTTAAGCCGGTTGAGATTAAGGAATTTCTTGATGACTATGTCATTGGTCAGGAGGAAGCCAAAAAGGTTCTTTCTGTTTCCGTATACAATCATTACAAGAGAGTTATGGCACCGAAGGGTTTGGATGAGGTTGAACTTCAGAAAAGTAATATCATCATGATTGGACCTACCGGTTCCGGTAAGACTTATCTGGCACAGACGTTAGCTAAGATTATCAACGTGCCGTTTGCCATAGCAGATGCAACCACACTTACCGAAGCAGGATATGTGGGTGAAGATGTTGAGAATATTCTTCTTAAACTCATTCAGGCAGCTGATTATGATGTGGAAAGAGCACAGTTGGGGATTATTTATATTGATGAAATTGATAAAATTACAAAGAAGAGTGAGAATGTATCCATAACCCGGGATGTTTCCGGTGAAGGTGTACAGCAGGCACTTCTCAAAATTATAGAGGGAACCGTCGCAAGTGTGCCGCCTCAGGGTGGCAGAAAGCATCCTCATCAGGAATTGATACAGATTGATACAACCAATATTCTCTTTATCTGCAGCGGTGCTTTCGACGGCTTAGAAAAGATTGTCGAAAACAGATTAAACCGTAATTACATTGGATTTGATGCGGACATTACAGGCAAAAATAATCAGGAAATCAGTGCACTTTTAAGTGAAGTGACACCACAGGATCTTGTGAAGTTTGGTCTGATACCTGAGTTTGTGGGACGTGTACCTATTAATGTTTCACTGCAGGGACTTGATGAGGAAGCTCTCATGCGTATCTTAAAAGAGCCTAAGAGCGCCCTTGTTAAGCAGTATCAAAAGCTTTTTGATTTAGACGGTGTGAAGCTTGTTTTTGAAGAGGATGCAGTAGAAACAATTGCAAAGCAGGCATTTGAACGTAAGACAGGAGCAAGAGGACTGCGGTCCATTATGGAAAAGGTAATGATGGACATTATGTACCGGATTCCGTCTGATGATACAATTAAAGAATGTGTGATTACTAAGGGCGCAGTAGAAGGTACCAGTGAACCTTTGCTGATACATCATGAGTCTGTGCGCAAAGCAAAATGATACAAACGCCGCCTTCCTTTGGCGGCGTTTGTAATTGGGAGAAACAGGATGATAATTAAAAATGTAAGTCTGGAAACGGTATGCGGCATTACAAGTAAACTGCCGGACAACCCTTATATGGAGTTTGCCTTTGCAGGAAAGAGCAATGTAGGAAAATCGTCTTTAATTAACGGACTGATGAATCGAAAATCTTTAGCAAGGACCAGTGCCCAACCGGGAAAGACACAGACGATTAATTTTTATAATATTAATGATGCCATGTATTTGGTAGACCTGCCCGGTTATGGGTATGCCAAAGCCAATGAAGAGGTGAAGGCAAAGTGGGGAAAAATGATTGAAAACTATCTCCATCAATCAAAACAGCTTCGAGCTGTGTTTTTATTGATTGATATCCGTCATGCGCCATCAGGAAATGACAAAATAATGTATGAGTGGATTTTAAAACAGGGTTTTCAGCCGATTATTATTGCCACCAAATCAGATAAGATTAACAGAAGTCAGCTCCAGAAACAGGTGAAGATGGTACGGGACGGATTGAAGGTAAAATCGGGGACCATTGTAATTCCCTATTCAGCAAAAACTAAGCAGGGAAGAGAAGAAATCTATGAATTGATTGATTCTTATCTGGAAGAGGAAAACGACGATAATATAGAGGAGTAGGGGATAGAAAGTAAAAGTATGAAAAAAAGTCAGGTCAGAACGTATTTTAAAGTATTTGTAAATCTGGGAATTATGCTGGTGATTATTCTTGGGTGTATTTTTGTATTACCGGAAGTAATTGTTTATTTCATGCCCTTTATTGTAGGCTGGATGATTGCGTTGATTGCCGGTCCGCTGGTAAAATTTTTTGAAAAAACTTTGAAGATCAAAAGAAGGGCAGGCTCTGCAGTAGTCATTATTGCAGTAATTGCTCTTGTGATTCTGGTGGGATATTTTGCAGGCTCGTGGCTGATGGAACAGATTATTCTGTTTGCACAGGATTTCCCACGGCTGGTGGAGGCGGTTAAAGGGAAGCTTGTAGAGGTAGGAGATAAATTCTCGGGAGCGTATTCCTATTTGCCGAAGGAAGTGCAAAGTACCCTGTCGGGTGTGATGCAGGGAGTACAGTCCTATACAGGTAATATCATGGAAAATGCCGGTGAACCGACCATTGAAGCACTGGGACGATTTGCGCAAGGTGTGCCCAATATTTTTATCGGTGTGATTATGAGTCTTTTGTTTGCTTATTTTTATCTGTCTGACAGGGATTATGTGGGAAATTTGATTTCCGGTGTTTTGCCAAAGGCAATGATAGAACGCTTTGAGATGATTAAAAGAAGCTTTTCAAAGGCTGTGAGTGGCTATTTTAAAGCCCAGTTTAAAATTGAATTTTGGATGTATTTTCTTTTAGCAATCGGTTTTTCGATAT
>CAYWHY010000096.1:0-4078 GCA_964458255.1 uncultured Lachnospiraceae bacterium
GGCGGAACTTCGTAAATCCTATCAAGCTATTTGTGATTTGCGTCAAAAAATAAACCACCAGTTAGGAGAAACAATAGTTGTTCAGTTTGAACCTCCATTGGAATCTGATATCCGTAAAAGCATGATGAAGATGATAGGTTCGAGTATTGTGACATATCTTCAAGATACTTCTGTGATTTTGAATACAAGTGAATTTAGAAAAGTTGTATACGATTTTGCAGAAATTATACGATGTTTTGAGCAGGAACAATATAACCAACCAGAGAAAAAGATTGTTCGTTATTATCTGGAAAAAGACTTTAAGATGAAAAATGGTCGTTTCAAATGTGCAAATTGCGGAAGTCTTCTGTTGGAAGATATTCAGTACTGCTTAAACTGTTATGAAAGGAACTAACCATGAGTATAAAAGTTCAATTAGCTGAATTGTGTGCAAATCGAAAATTGCCGATGGCTGAATATAAAAAGTTAAGTGCTTTTTCTATATTAGAGCAAGAAAGTGCTATTGTCGAGAAGATAGAATGTTTTTATCTTCCTGAAATTACAAAGTTGATCTGTGGATCAGAAATCCTTAGTGCATTACCTTGGGCGCGGAAATACCAAAGCGTTAGTCCGCTATATTGCAATCCAGAAGATATAGATGTAGTTCAGGTTATTCTTGGATGCAAAACAGCAGGTTCGTTTGAGGGCGAAATTTTACGATTTGCAGATGCTGATATCCTTCAAATGTTCCAGAAATACTATGATGATTTGCTTGCACTACAGGGTATTAAACGTAAAGAAAAAACTAAGCTCGTAAAAAAAATCAATGCTGAAAAAAAGAAAGTGGAAGAAGCTGTAGCTTCTTCTGTAGAAATAACAGAGGAAGCAGAGACCAACCTCACATCCGAAAACAAAGAGAATGAAGATGCCGCTGTTGCCCCTGAAGTTCAACTTTCTGACGATGAAAAGAACCTTGAAATACTGAAGAGCGAGTTATCGAAGCTTAATAAGTATCTCAAGCAGCATAAAGTATATATTGAAAAGATTCGTGATTATGTAGCAAAAGTACAGGAAACCGACAGCGCTGAAAACAGAGAAAAAGCATATTGTTCTTTGAATGATATGAAAATGCTCTCTGAAGAAGCCTTTTTGAAAAATTTTATTTCTTTGGGTGTGGTGTCTGAGGAATATCATGTACAGTTCCGTGATCAAGGTTTTTTGAACAGAGTACTGCAATGTTTGGAAAAAGGATCATTTAAGGACTATTCATTGCCCATTTTACTTAAATTGTATGATGAAGGTGCTATTGATCTTATCGAAGGCCCTGCAAGTGACTTCTTAAACCAGCACCCCGAAAGGCTTTGCGACTATTTAATGGAAAAGGTACCTCTATCAGTAGAAGATTTGAGTAACCCAGAACTTGAGGTGCTTGTTGAAAAAGCAATTCAAAAAGAACTCGATAATACTACAGGAATGAGTTGTGCTTTCTTCAGCAAGTTTTGGAATACGATTGTTGACCAAAACATGTGGTATTGGATTATTTCAAAAATAAACGAAATTGTCAATAGCGAGAATATAAATTCAGCAGTAAGTTGCTTTTTACTAAAGCTTGGCGGAAAGGCTGCCAAATCTTTGGTCGAAGTTCTGTTCGACGACTCAACATCGAAACCTAAAGTTTCGACCACAGAAGTCATGGATTCCTTACTGAAAAAAAGTGGTAGTTGTGAACGTGATGTTGTAATCGAAACTATAAGATTGTTGGAACAAAACAACAAAAAGATTCAGAGAAAACTCAATACATCTGAGCGAAAATTGAGAAGCCACAGTCAGGAATTGTTCAGTTCAGTATATCTCCCGATGGAGCAGTTGGAAGAACTGGCAATTAACTTAAAACTGACAAATGGTGTAATTAAGGCAAACCTTGTTTCTTCGCATTTAATTGATATTGTACTTTCTTTGAGAGATGGGTTAGAATCATTAGATTTGCTTCCTATAGCAGATAGTGACGATTGGAAGTATCAAAATAAAATTCCGTTTGATCCCAATACGCATCACATAACAATGGATAATGATTGTATGCCTGATACTATTAGATTGAGAAGTCTGGGATTCCGTTATCAAGATGACGATGGTGAGTGGCAACAATACAATGCACAAGCCTCTATTGAAATTGAACTTCCAAAATCTGAAAAAAAAGTACGTAAAGGCTATCCTAAGTATGAGCAGCCAGGAAAGAAAAAAAGTGGTGCACCTATCCGTAATACGGTTAACAAGAAAAGAAAAAAGACACTAACAGGCAAAACAAGTACCGTTCTAAGAATAAAAAGAAATGATAAGGAGCAAAGCCATGATATATAAATACGGAATAGACTTTGGTACAACTAATTCATCTATAGCTATGCGCTTTGTAGGTGATGATAAAGCAGAGCATACATTAGTTGTAGATGTTAAAGATACACTTCCTCGAGAAACTTTACCATCAGTTGTTTTGATTGATCGAAATGGTAAAATTTCTGTGGGTGCAGAGGCAATGAATCATTACACACAAAATGGATTAAGTTCCAGCGACCAATTATTCATCAAACGAATTAAATTAGATTTGGAAAATAAAGGAACTGCTCTCCATTACACTGTAGGCGGTCGTTCTTATGAGGGGGTAGATCTGATTGCAGCAATCCTCAAAGCTTTACGAATAAAGGCTGAAAAAAGTGCCGACGAACTCGAAATAGATATGTCCGGTGTTGTAATGGGTGTGCCTGTACAATATGGCGATATTCAGAAAAATGTACTTAAAAAAGCGCTCGTTAAAGCTGGATACTATGAGACTTATGGGGAAGCTGACAAAAAGACAGAGTTCGTTTCAGAACCTGTAGCTGTAGCGGTTCACTATGGATTGAATTTGAAGAATGATAAGACGGTCATGGTTTTTGACTTTGGTGGTGGTACACTTGACCTCGCTATTGTAAATCTCAAAAAACAAGTCGGAGCCGATAAACTACACCCTCACGAAACGATTGCCAAAGAAAGAATTACTCTTGGTGGTGAAGAATTAACACGTTTGTTTTTCATAAACAGTTTCTGCCATCATGGTAAATATGGCACTAAGAGAATTGCAGCGGAGTTTGGTTTTAATCGCAATTTGAGTGCGGAGCAACTTTGGGAGAAACTCTCTTCCTGTGAAGAGGGTATTCGTTTCATTAGTGCTGTTGAACGATGCAAATGTGATCTTTCGAAGACTCAAAAGTATAAATTTTCATTTATAGGAAAAAACATTCAGATTGACGAGAAAACTTTTTATCGTGACGATTTTGCAAATGCAATAGAGGAAAAATTGGACGAAATTGACGATCTAATTGAAACGTGTCTTGAGAATGGTAATATTACAGATCCATTTGATATTGATCATGTTATTCTGGCTGGTGGCTCCTCTCTGATTCCTGCAGTGCAGAATTTACTTGTTGATCGTTTTGGCAATAATCGTGTTTCTTCCAAAATTACGGAACAAGATACAGTGATTAAGTCTCTGAAGCGCAATAAAGTATCTGAGAGTGAAGTTTTAACCAGTATTGTTCGTGGTTTGGCCATGATTGGTTGTAGAGACGAAGAACTGATCGAGGATGTTGTTGACAATGACTATGGTGTTTGGGATGTTGTAGAGAACAATTTCATTCCGATTATTGAAAAAGGCATCCCTGTTAAAAATACTGCATTCGATAAGCTCACAAAAAAGGGGATCTACCAGGAAGTTGAATGTTTAGATAGAGATGTTTCGTCTGTTGAAGTGTTGGTTTACCAACATAATCTCAATGGAAATCAGAAACTTGGCACAATCAATATACCGAATCCTGGTGGTAAGAAGTACAAAGTATATATGCAGATTGATAAGAAGAAGGGGATGCTGGTTGTGACGTTGTATGATAGTGTTCACCAAAGATGGATTGATGAAATTCCATTGGATGAACGTCAATATACATTAAAGTAAGGAGGAACAAATATGAAAAATATAGAAAACTATAATTCATCATATCCTCTTGCGTATTACGAAGAGGGCACAGTTTATTCTTTCTACGGACAGGCCTCCGCAAAAGGGATTCCTGCA
>CAYWHY010000097.1:0-4078 GCA_964458255.1 uncultured Lachnospiraceae bacterium
AAATATATTTCCACGGATGATTTTACCGAGGATTTATATAAAAAAGTGGCTGAAAAGCTTTTTGCAGATCTGGAGCAGGGGAATGTCAATCCGGCAGCGATTATCAGTTTGTTCCCGAATGAGGAAGAACAGAAGGAAGTGGCAGGCGTTTTTAATACCAGATTAAGAGAACTGACTACCAGACAGGAGCAGGAAAAGGCTTTCCATGATATCGTTTTGGCAGTAAAGAAAAACAGTTATGAGTATTTTTCAAGCCGGCTTGGGAGTGATGTGTCGGCATTAAATCAGGTAATAGCAGGGAAAAAAACACTGGAAGAACTTAGCAAAACGCATATTTCACTGGATTAAGGTCAGACTATAATTAAAATATGTAATAAAACAGGAAGGATGGAACCTAAGAATGGACGAAAACACACAGGCAATGTTTGAGGAGAAAATGAAAAATCTCTTAACAGTTGCCAAGAAGAAGAAAAATGTTTTGGAATATCAGGAGATTGCGGATTATTTTGCTGATATGGCATTAGGAGAGGAACAAATTGATAAAGTCGTGGAAAACTTAGAGCAAAACGGCGTGGATGTACTTCGCATCACAGAAGAAGAAATGGATGTAGATGAAGAAATGATTCTTGCTGATGAAGATGAAGTAGATATGGAAAATATTGACCTCTCCGTACCGGAGGGCGTCAGCATTGAAGATCCTGTCAGAATGTATTTAAAAGAAATCGGTAAAGTACCGCTTCTTAGTGCGGAGGAAGAGATTGAACTGGCCCGGAAAATGGAAGATGGGGATCAGGAAGCTAAAAAGCGTTTGGCAGAAGCGAATCTGCGTCTGGTAGTCAGTATTGCAAAGCGATATGTGGGACGTGGTATGCTTTTTCTTGATTTGATTCAGGAAGGGAATCTGGGCTTGATTAAAGCGGTGGAAAAATTTGATTACCGTAAGGGATATAAGTTTTCCACTTATGCGACGTGGTGGATTCGTCAGGCAATTACGAGAGCAATTGCCGATCAGGCAAGAACGATTCGTATTCCTGTGCATATGGTAGAAACCATTAATAAACTGATTCGTGTCAGCAGACAATTATTACAGGAGTTAGGACGTGAACCTACTCCGGAAGAAATTGCGGAAGAAATGAATCTGCCTGTAGAGCGTGTCAGAGAAATTCTTAAGATTTCGCAGGAACCTGTTTCTTTGGAAACACCTATCGGTGAAGAGGAAGATTCTCATTTGGGAGACTTTATCCAGGATGATAATGTGCCGGTTCCGGCTGACGCTGCTGCATTTACGCTGCTCAAGGAACAACTGGTGGAAGTGCTTGGTACGTTGACAGAAAGAGAACAGAAAGTGCTGCGTCTTCGTTTTGGTCTGGATGACGGAAGAGCAAGAACGCTGGAAGAGGTTGGAAAAGAGTTTAACGTTACCAGGGAGCGTATCAGACAGATTGAAGCAAAGGCACTTCGTAAGCTCCGTCATCCCAGCAGAAGCCGCAAATTAAAAGATTATTTAGATTAAGGAATTTTTGGCTATGAATGGTCAGGTAGAGCTTTCAAAGCGAATGCAGGCAGTGGCAAATATGGTTACAGAGGGCAATCGTGTATGTGACGTGGGATGTGACCACGGATATGTATCCATTTACCTTTTGCAGAGTGGAATTTCGCCTAAGGTACTTGCCATGGATGTTAATAAGGGTCCTCTCTTGCGGGCAAAAGAGCATGTTCGAAAATATCAGGTGGAGGACTACATAGAATTACGTTTATCGGATGGTCTTACGGCATATCAAAAGGGAGAAGCAGATACATTGCTTTGTGCAGGCATGGGAGGCAGACTTCTTATGGGTATTTTAGAGAAGGAGCCTGATAAAACGGCGGATTTTAAAGAGCTTGTCTTACAGCCACAGTCGGAACTGAAACTTTTCCGGAAATTTTTAAGGGAAAAGGGATATATTTTATTGAAAGAAGATATGATTTTAGAAGACGGAAAATTTTATCCGATGATGAAGGTAACGCTCCCGACAGAAAATAACAGAATGTTACAAATAAGTAAAACGGAAGAGGAAACCGATATGGAGGACCTTTTAGGTCCTCTTCTTTTACAGGAACAAAATGATGTGCTTCTTCAGTATATTAAACAGGAGATTTCACTGAAAGAAGGTATTTTAGAGGAATTAATCAACAGGGAGCAGACAGAAAAAATTCAGCGAAGAAGACAGGAAATCAAAAAAGAACTGCTGTTATTAAACAAAGCGGTAAAAAGGTGCTATGAAGGGAGGCAGATATGGTAACGGTTACAATTGACGGTATCGAAAAAAAATATCCGGAGGGAACTACTTATGAAGCAGTGGCAGAGGAATACCAACAGCAATATGATGGTATGATTGCTCTGGTGCTTGAAAACGGCAAAATAAGAGAACTGATGAAAACCGTACATAAGGATTGTACCCTTTCGTTTTTGACACTAAAAGATACCATTGGACATAAAGCATATGTCCGTACAGCGTTAATGACGCTGATTAAGGCGGCGTATGATGTACTTGGTGAAGAAAAGATAGAGAAGATCAAGGTGGAATTTGCAATCGGGCAAGGGTATTATCTTGATGTAAAGATGGAAGAAAAGCTTACTGCTGAAACAGTAAAGCAGATTAATAAAAGGATGCGGGAGCTTGTAGCGGCAGATTGTCCCATAACCAAGAAGTCCTATCCGATTGATGAGGCAAAAGAGATTTTCAGGAAGCATCACATGACGGATAAGGAAAAACTGTTCCGTTACAGAAGAAGCTCTTTTGTCAATGTGTACTGTCTGAATGGATATTATGATTATTACTACGGATTTATGCTGCCAAGTACCGGTTATCTTAAGTATTTTGATTTGATGCTGTATGAAAACGGATTGCTTCTTTTGATACCGGGAACGGAGTCGCCGGACAAAATTTCATATTTTGAGCCGAGAGAAAAGCTGTTTCATACTTTGAAAACATCCTCCGGGTGGGGAGAAATGATGGGAATTGATTCGGTAGGTGATTTAAATGATGTGGTTTGCCGGGGCGAGATTAATGATATGATTTTGGTACAGGAAGCCCTGCAGGAGAGAAGAATCGGAGAAATCGCCAGGGAAATTGTGGAGAGAGGGAATGTAAAGTTTGTTTTAATTGCAGGACCTTCTTCCTCCGGAAAAACTACTTTTTCCCATCGATTGTCCATACAACTGAGAAGCTACGGAATGATTCCTCATCCGATTGCTCTGGATGATTATTTTGTGAACAGAGATAAGACTCCGAGGGATGAAAACGGCGATTTTAATTTTGAATGTCTGGAGGCACTTGATGTCACGCAGTTTAATCAGGATATGAATCGTTTGTTAAAGGGTGAGATGGTCGAACTTCCGACTTATAACTTTAAGACGGGAAAAAGAGAGTATAATGGCAATTTCAAACAGCTGGGTGCAGAAGATGTGCTGGTAATTGAAGGAATTCATGGACTTAATCCGGCTATGACATATTCGATGCCGGATGAAAGCAAGTTTAAAATTTATATCAGTGCGTTAACCGGTCTTAACATTGATGAACATAACAGAATTCCCACAACCGACACCAGACTGCTTAGACGTATGGTAAGAGATGCCCGGACAAGAGGTGCCAGTGCAGAAAAAACCATAAGGATGTGGTCTTCTGTAAGAAGGGGAGAGGAAAAGTATATCTTCCCTTATCAGGAAAGTGCAGACGAAATGTTTAATTCAGTTTTAATTTATGAGCTTGCAGTGATTAAACAGTATGCGGAACCGCTTCTTTTCAGCATCAAAGAAGGGGAACCGGAATACTATGAGGCAAAACGTCTTTTGAAGTTTTTGGAGTACTTTCAGGGGGTTGACAGCCATAATGTGCCGAATAATTCTATTTGCAGAGAATTTATAGGCGGCAGTTACTTTAATGTGTAGCAGATTGTACTTGCAATAATAAGAAAATATGGTATGATATACAGGAAAATCAAGTAGAATAAATGATCGCGGCTGCCGTAGGGCAGGTGAGGAAAGTCCGGGCTTCATAGGGCAGAATGCCGGATAACGTCCGGTGGAGGTGACTCC
>CAYWHY010000098.1:0-3897 GCA_964458255.1 uncultured Lachnospiraceae bacterium
TTAATGCAGAAGTAGAACAGGATTCGGTTAATACATACTTTGTAGACGCATTAACCGATGACATTATGGAAGATTTAATGGCTACGGGACGTTATACGGAAACGCAAGCCTATACTCTGCTTTACAGCGGCGGCCTTAAGATTTATGCAACACAGGATCCTACGGTACAGGCAATTTGCGACGAAGTATTTTCTAATGAAGAGAACTATCCCGAAGGTACAAGATGGCAGCTTAGTTATGAGCTGACTATCCTGAAAGCAAACGGAAATTATGAAAACCACAGTACAGAAATGTACAAAGCCTATTACAAAGAGCAGAATGCTTCGTTTAATCTGCTTTACTCTTCTCAGGAAGATGCCTACGCTGCCATTGAAGAATACAAGGCAGCCGTTATGTCCTCAGGTGACGAAGTTTACGGTGAAAACATCACTTTGACTCCTCAGCCTCAGGTTTCCATAGTGGTAGAAGATCACAGTACCGGTTATGTCGTTGCCATGGTCGGCGGACGCGGTCACAAAGAGGGCAGCCGCACCTTAAACCGTGCAACCGATACCAAACGTCAGCCCGGTTCCACATTCAAAATAGTCGGGGTTTATGCACCCGCTCTTGACAGTGCCGGTCTTACACTTGCTTCTGTCCAGAATGATGCACCCTTTAATTATGCCGACGGTCGTCCTGTCAGTAACTGGTGGGGTTCCGAATATAAAGGGTTAAATTCCCTACGGCGGGGCATTATTGAATCCATGAACATTGTGGCAGTTAAAACACTGACCCAGATTACACCGCAGCTCGGATATGATTACCTGAAGAACTTCGGTTTTACGACTTTAGTAGACCGTGAGGAAATCACCACTAACGGAAAAACGCAGATTTTTTCAGATATCCAGCAATCCTTAGCACTCGGTGGTGTTACGCGTGGTGTTACCAACGAAGAATTAACCGCTTCTTATGCAACAATTGCAAATGGCGGTACTTATATTAAACCGAAGCTGTATACCAAGGTACTTGACCATGAAGGTAATGTTATCCTGGACAATACACAGCCACAATCCAGGCAAGTTATTAAAGAAACAACCGCATGGCTCCTTACCGATGCCATGGTAGATGTTGTTTCTGCCCCCGGAGGTACCGGTGGCTCCGTAAACTTTGGTAATATGGCTATTGCAGGCAAGACAGGTACCACTTCCGATTACAATGACGTATGGTTTTCCGGATATACACCGTACTATACGGCTTCCGTATGGACCGGCTATGATAACAACACCAAGCTTAGAAATGACAACGGTGAACGTAATCTGGCCAAAAAATTATGGAGAGCCTGTATGTCCAAAATTCACGAAGAGTTACCCACCAAGTCCTTTGAAATGCCTGTGAACGGCGGTATTGTAACCGCAACAGTATGCTCTAAGTCAGGAAAGCTTCCTATTCCCGGTGTTTGCGACAATACCTTAGTAACTGAATATTTTGCAGAAGGCACCGTTCCCACGGACACATGTAATGTACATTATCAGGGAATGATTTGTCAGTACAGCAATCCTCAGCTTCCCGCTTGTGAAACATGTCCTTTCAAGGTTGCCGGTGTCATTGAGATGATACCACCGGAAAATCCTGCTTTACAGCAGGGCTCCCAGACAGCTTCTTCCGGCACTACGGGCAGTCAGGTTGCATCTGCAACACCTCCCGTAACACAGGAGGTTGTGAATGAAGACGGTACTGTTACCACCATTACGGTACCACAGGCGCCGACAAATTACTGTATCCACAATGCCGAATACATGACCCAGCCCGGTATCGAAGCTATTATCGACCAACAAAGAAATGAAATTGCAGCAGCAAATGCGGCTGCACAGGCTGCTGCACAGGCTGCGCAAGCAGAAGCCGCTTCTGAATAAAACCACACAAAGACAATTATTGTAAGAAGAAATGTAGCAATTGAATGGGTTGGATATATTATCTGACCCATTTTGTGAATGGAACAACAACCATTGTTATATTTTGAAGCATACAAAAAAGGACAAGATAAAGGACTTTCAGATGGCAGATTTGCCGGATTATTGCGAGGACAAAAAAGAGGAATAAACGTCAGAAAAAGAAACAAATATAAATGAGAAAAACAAATAAGGCAGGACTATAATCTTTTGCCAGTAATCGAATAAAATCATCACTTGGCTTGGTAAGAAGTTCTTTTAATTTTTGCGTAATTTTTCTATAATACCAAAGTTCCTCGCCTTTTTTCAGTAGTTTGTTTAAATCAAATCCGTTTTTGCAAAAGAGGGATAGAATATCTATTTTTTCATCTTCCATATTTTCAAAATCAAACTCAAAAAATGGTTCTTTATCCATTGTTTTTTGTTTCTCAAAATACGCAAAAAACTTATAAACAATACCATTGGTAAGAATACCTATTTCAACATCACTATTGGTTGATAAATAATATTCAAGTTGTGCATAGTGAATTCTACCTCGTTCGGATCGTGTACATTATAACCAAGCAATAATAGAAAGGGATTGATAAGGGCTTGTTTGGTATTTTCCTCATTATGTATCAACGTTTTCTTTTCTAATACTTGTATTTGTAACATTTCCATCTGTTTCTTAAAATCATTATTTGTTACCATTTTACGTCACTCCTATTGATTTAACTTTCGTATATTTTCAAGAAAAGCTCTGTATAATGGTCTAAGACCTCTTTGACTTCTGAACTAAGGTCACATTTCCAACGTGTAGGAATTGCATTAAATCCATAATATGCACCTGCTAAACTTCCGGTAATAGCCGCAATGGTGTCAGCATCCCCACCATGATTAACTGCTCCAATAATTGCTTCTTCAAATGAATCCGTTTCAAACAGCCAATACATTGCATTATTAAGCGTATTTTCAACATGTCCGGTTGGGTTCTTCAATTTTAAATCAAGTGATATTTTGTCTAATTCCCCGTCTAAACATTGTTTTAGCAATATGCAATATTCTTCAATGCAATCATCACATTTTTTATTATTATGCGTAAGTCTGCCTTGTATAAGAGCGGTATCCATCGTTTGTTTTGCCAAAACCAACGGCATACTTCTCATTAAACTGCCATTTCCCAAACTGTTAGGATTATATGCAAAATGCACCCATTCTTTAAAATTATATTTTCTACAGTTTGAAATGACATTCCGACAACAATTTCCTATATCGACTGGATTTGTATCAAACCATTCAACAAAATATTCACAGCATTTTTCAAAGAAATTAACGTTTTGTTTTGTGGGATTTGTAATGTCGATAGTATTTTCTAAGGCCTTGCATACACATATAGTCATTTGCGTATCATCAGTAATTTCTCCTGCTTGTAGATGTAACCAACCACCGCCAATTATGTCTTTTACAATTCCATATTTTTCTTCAATTTCGGAATGAGACATAAATTCTGTGGTTGCTCCCATCGCATCGCCAATTGCGAATCCGTAGAATGCACCTTTAATTTTACTTTCTAATGTTCTCACTACTGTTCCTTCCTTTTTGGGCATTTAACTTTAGCCAATGGATTGGCATATTGGTCAGGTCTTTCACCAAAAACCTTGCATCTTTCTACAATTCTGCTATTATCTCGGGGTTATCATATCCATCATAATAATTTTGCTCTTTACTGTTTTTTGTACTCATAACATGTGCCTCCTTTAAGGACTGATAGTGGTTTGGTTGAGTAAACGTCACATGTTAAAGCAGCTAAGTCGTTCTCTGTATTGTTATAAATACAATCTTTACATGCTAACTCACTGTTCCTTATTGCCATAAATTTGACTTCTTCTTTTTCACGTTTTGGCTTTACCATCTTTGAACCTCCCTTTATTTTTGGGTAGTGTCAAATTTACTACCTATTTTTTCTTTAAAAACCTTTATTTTCGGGAGT
>CAYWHY010000099.1:0-3819 GCA_964458255.1 uncultured Lachnospiraceae bacterium
GGACTGTTTGTGCCGGAGAGAATACCTGCACTTGATAAATCACTTGAAGAATTATCCCATATGACTTACGGACAAGTTGCTTATGAGGTTATGAAACTTTACTTAACCGATTTTACGGAAGAAGAGCTTAAGAGTTGTATTGAAAAAGCATATGATTCCAAGTTTGATACAGAGGTGATTGCTCCACTTGCAGAAGCAGACGGAGCATATTATCTTGAATTGTTTCATGGTGCAACCATAGCATTTAAGGATATGGCGTTATCCATTCTGCCGCATCTGCTTACAACTTCTGCAAAGAAGAATAATGTTAAAAATGAAATTGTTATTTTAACAGCAACGTCAGGAGATACCGGCAAGGCAGCTCTTGCAGGATTTGCCGACGTGGAAGGAACAAGAATTGTTGTTTTCTATCCTAAGAACGGCGTAAGTCCCATTCAGGAAAAACAGATGGTGACCCAGAAGGGAAAGAATACATATGTAGTAGGAATTCACGGCAATTTCGATGATGCACAGACCGGTGTAAAGCAAATTTTCGGCGATAAAGAGCTTGCTGCTTATATGGATGAAAAGGGATTCCAGTTTTCTTCTGCAAACTCTATTAATATTGGACGTTTAGTACCTCAGATTGTTTATTATGTATATGCTTATGTGAAGCTTCTCGAAGAAGGCTGCGTTGCAGACGGAGAGAAGATTAATGTGGTAGTTCCTACCGGTAACTTTGGTAATATTCTGGCAGCTTTCTATGCAAAGCAGATGGGACTGCCTATTGCCAAACTGATTTGTGCTTCCAATGAAAACAAAGTATTGTTTGATTTCTTTGAAAGCGGTACTTATGACAGAAACAGAGAGTTTGTACTTACAACATCTCCTTCCATGGATATTTTGATTTCCAGCAATCTGGAAAGATTAATTTACCGTATCGCGGGCAATGATTCTGAAAAGAATCAGGCATTAATGGAGAGCCTTAAAGAAAAAGGAAGTTATGAGATTACAGAAGAAATGAAAGCACAACTTGCTGATTTTTATGGAAATTATGCAAGCGAAGTAGAAACAGCAGAGACTATTTTTAATCTGTATGATAAGACGGGCTATGTGATTGATACACATACAGCGGTAGCGGCCTGTGTTTACAATAAATATAAACAGGATACTAAGGATACAAGCAAAACGGTGATTGCGTCTACTGCAAGTCCGTATAAGTTTACCAGAAGTGTTATGACCTCCATTGATAAAAAATATGATGCGATGGGTGATTTTGAACTGGTTGATAAGCTTTCTGAAATATCCAAGGTTGCAGTTCCAAATGCAATTGAAGAAATCAGAACAGCACCTGTGTTACATGACCATGTTTGTGATAAGACAGAAATGAAGCAGACAGTTATGGATTTTCTCGGAATATAATAACATATAATAAGAAAGCGGTAGTATACAGTTTGGGTTGTATACTACCGCTTTCTTTACATTTGGAAGTTAGGTATTTAGTTACGCTGTTCCATGGTAATGTAATCTTTGTCTGCACAGATGGGCTTATAAGCCGGACGAATAATTTTCCCGTTATTGGCAAGCTCTTCCATGCGATGGGCACTCCAACCGGAAATACGTGCAATGGCAAAAATAGGAGTATAAAGCTCCATGGGAAGGCCGAGCATATGATAAACAAATCCGGAGTAGAAGTCTACATTGATACTTACACCCTTATACATCTTACGTTCATCGGAAATAATCTGCGGAGCCAGCTTTTCTACAAGAGAATACAATGCAAATTCCTTATCAAGTCCTTTTTCGTGTGCCAATTTTTCTACAAAAGATTTCAAAATTACGGCACGAGGGTCAGATTTTGAATAAATGGCATGCCCGACACCGTAAATGAGACCGGCACGATCAAAGGCTTCTTTGTGAAGGAGTTTCTTTAAATATTCTCCGACCTCTTCTTCATCAGTCCAATCTTTTACCCGTAATTTCATTTCTTCAAACATTTGTACCACCTTAATGTTAGCACCTCCGTGACGAGGACCTTTCAAAGAACCAATTGCGGCTGCAATAACGGAATAGGTGTCAGTCAGAGAAGAGGTTACAACATGAGTGGTAAAGGAAGAATTATTACCGCCGCCATGCTCCATATGTAATACCAGGGCAATATCAAGAAGCTTTGCCTCTAAAGGAGTATAAACGCTGTCAGGACGCAGAAGATGCAAAATATTTTCTGCTGTGGACAAATTCGGCTCCGGCTTGTGAATGAATAAGCTTTTTCCATCGTGATAGTGGCAGTATGACTGATAGCCGTAAATGGACAAAAGTGGAAATAAACTGATAAGCTGCAAGCATTGGCGAAGCACATTGGGAAGTGATACGTCATCTGCACGATCATCATAAGAGTATAGAGTGAGTACACTTCTCGCCAAAGTATTCATCATATCCCTGCTAGGTGCTTTCATAATAATATCACGTACAAAACTGGTTGGTAGTGTTCGATAGCCTGCAAGCATTTTGGTAAAGGAATTTAGTTCTTCCTTGTCAGGCAGCTTTGAAAAAAGAAGAAGATAAGTGATTTCTTCAAAGCCAAAACGATTATCTGCCGTAAAACCATTTACCAAATCACTGACGTTATATCCGCGATAAAATAACTGTCCGTGAGTGGGAACGGAAATGCCGTCAATGATTTCTGTGGCACGAACATCAGAAATGTTTGTAAGTCCGGCAAGTACACCTTTGCCGTTTAAGTCTCGTAAACCTCTTTTGACTTCGTATTTTGTAAAAAGTTCTGTGTCAATCATGTCCTCGTGTTCGGCTAAGTTTGCCAGACGTATAATATCGGGTGTGATTTCTGAATAAAAATTATGATCCATAAAGGGCCCCCTTTCAATATCTTCAGTTATACAAATGTAAAATTGAGTAAATTTCGGACAAGCATGAGAATGTGTCAGAAAAGATAACGACATAAACATAATAGCATGACAATTATTCATAAACAAGTAAAAAATGGAATTTAACAAAGATTTAACATTTTCGTTTAAAAGTAAAATATTTATAAAATTAAAAAATGATAATTCAAATTATTGACTTTTAATTTGAGGTTTGAGATAATACATTTAATGTGCTGGGAAAATAGCACATATCATGTTAGGAAACTGCCAAAGGGCAGTAGACCATATATACAATAATTTAAGGAGGACATAATATGTCAACAAAAGCTTATTATCCGATTTCTGAAATTGGTGCTGGTAAAGTTGGTTTTTCAAAAACCCGTTCCATCATCGAAGCAGCTTTCTACGGAAATAACGTAGTTAAGGTTAATACCTTAAAGGAAGCTTATGAATTAGCTAAAAATTCACCCGGTACTGTTGTAACCGACATGCCTATTAAAGATGGTGAAACATTTGGTCTTGAAAAAGATGCAAAGGTTCTGTTATTTAATGACGGTGCCGTAACAGGCCGTTATGCAGCAGCTCGCCGTATCAAGGGTGAACCCGGTGTTGATGAAGCAAAACTTGATAAAGTAGTTATGGATGCTGTTTACGAAACACGTTGGAAAACAATGTATCATGCAGAGTGTTTTGTAGGTCTTGATCCTGAATTCATGGTAAAGGCACATCTTCTGATTCCTGAAGGGGAAGAAAACATCCTTTACAACTGGATGATTAATTTCCAGTATATGTCTGATGAATATGTAAAGATGTACAAAAATTCCCAGCCTGTTGGTAACGGAAATGAACCTGATATCTACATCTTTTCAGATCCTCAGTGGGCACCGCATGATGCACCTGACGTTGATTACAGCTGCTTAAGTGATCCTTTAACACTTTGCTATTTCGATACCAA
>CAYWHY010000100.1:0-3802 GCA_964458255.1 uncultured Lachnospiraceae bacterium
AAAATATCATAAATTGCTTTGATAGCTGTTTCAAAATCATCATTTGCCACACCAATGATAATGTTAAGCTCACTCGAACCCTGGTCAATCATCTTAACATTGACATTTGCATGTGCCAACGCTGAAAAAATACGTCCCGCAGTACCTCTGGTGGACTTCATTCCGCGTCCTACTACTGCAATCAGTGCCAAATCTGCTTCAATATCAATGGCATCCGGATCCGCTAATCTGTGAATAGCTGATACCACCTTCTGCTCCTTATGCATAAATTCATCCTGATGCACAAAAACAGTCATGGTATCAATTCCCGAAGGCACATGTTCAAAGGAAATACCGTAATCTTCAAAAGCCTGCAGTACCTTTCTGCCAAAACCGATTTCGGCATTCATCATAGCCTTTTCAATATTTACAGAACAAAAGCCTCTTTTACCGGCTACACCGGTAATTACATATTTAGATTTCTGGCAGGTGCTTTCCACAATCCAGGTACCGTTATCTTCCGGTTTATTTGTATTGCGGATATTAATCGGAATACCTTCTCTTCTTACCGGGAAAATGGCATCTTCATGAAGTACGCTTGCACCCATGTAGGAAAGCTCACGAAGCTCCCTGTAAGTAATGGTATCAATTGCCTGTGGATTTTCAATAATTCTGGGATCCGCAACCAGAAATCCCGATACATCCGTCCAGTTTTCGTATACATCCGCTTTTACCGCTCTGGCTACAATAGAACCGGTAATGTCAGAACCGCCTCTTGAGAAGGTCTTTACCGTTCCGTCTGCATATGCGCCGTAAAATCCCGGCACCACCGCACTGTCCTTCCCTGCAAGGTACTCTGAAAGTATCCTGTTAGTCACTTCAGAATCAAACTCACCGTTTTCATTAAAACGAATTACTTTGGCCGCATCCACAAATTCGTATCCGAGATAATTGGCCATGATGATACCGTTTAAATATTCACCTCTGGAAGCTGCATAGTTTTCACCTGCTTTATTCTTGAAATTCTTTTCCACTGTCTTAAACTCATCCTTTAAGGAAAGTGCAAGACCAAGTCCGTCAATAATTTCCTGATAGCGTGCTTCAATGGCAGCCAGCTCCTTCTTAAAATCCTTTCCCTGCTCTGCCAAACGATAGCAACCATACAGCATATCTGTTACCTTCGTGTCATTGGAAAAACGCTTGCCCGGTGCGGAGGGTACTACATATCTTCTTTCTTTATCTGCATGAATGATATCAGCAACCTTCTTAAACTGTTCCGCACTGGCAAGGGAACTTCCGCCAAACTTTACAACCTTTTTCATAACCTTCATTCTCCTCGTAAATCCTATCTTCTACTTCATATTATTCTTTTCAAGCAATTTGTCAATTAACGTGTATCCCTGCTTTACTAAAATTCCTGTTTTCTTCGCTTCTCTTTCATTATAATTGTACTTTCCGTCTTTTAAATCCGTACTGTCATACAAAAGATAAGGAACACTGTCCGCTGTGTGGGTTCTTGCCCGAATGGGGGTGGGATGGTCAGGCATTACGAGCAGCCTGTATTTAATATCAGCCTCATCCAAAGCCTTTTTTAAGGGAGCAATCACTCTCCGGTCGAGATATTCAATCGCCTGTACCTTTTTTTCCACACTGCCCTGATGTCCCATTTCATCGGGTGCTTCCACATGAATATAAGCGAAATCATACTCACCCTGCAATGCATCAAGTGCTGCCTGTACCTTACCTTCATAATTGGTATGCAAACCGCCGTTGGCGCCTTCCACATGTGCAACACCCATGCCGGCACCTACTGCAATCCCTTTCAGCAAATCTACCGCAGAAACCATCATGCCCTTAAGTCCGTTTTTTTCTTCAAAGGAAGAAAGTGAGGGCTTTGTTCCCGCTCCCCAAAACCAGCAACAGTTAGCAGGATTTAATCCCCGCTTCTTGCGCTCCATGTTTAAAGGATGATTCTTTAAAATCTCATAGCTCTTTTTCATCATATATAAAAGATGTGCATCGGAAGGCAGATACTGTCCTATCACCTGCCCCAATACATCATGAGGCTGGGCAAGTGAAATCACCTCTCCTTTGTTCCAAATCAGGCAATGCCGATAGCTGGTTCCTACATAAAACTGATATGTTTCATCCTGCAGTTCTTTCTTTACTGCTTCTAAAAGCACCGCACAATCCTCTGTGCTGATTTCACCTGAACTGTGGTCGATAATGGTCTGCTCCTCAAAAGGAACATCCTCTTCCGAAATAGTAACGATATTACAGCGGAGTGCAATATCCGTATCCTTCATAGGCACACCGATGCTTAAAGCCTCAAGCGGTGAACGTCCCGAATAATAAATCTTAGGGTCATAGCCGAGCACGGAAAGATTGGCCGTGTCGGAACCGGGCTTCATTCCCTCGGGAATGGTATGTACCATACCGATTTCGGAAAGCCTGCTCAATTGATCCATTGCCGGTGTGTTGGCATATGCAAGAGGTGTCTTACCGCCTAATGCTTCTATTGGCTCATCTGCCATTCCATCGCCTAACACAACCACATATTTTTTGTTGCTCATGTCATATTTCCTTTCAAGAAAAGCTTATTCTTCGATTCTGATTCTACTGATAATACCTACTTTTTCAGCCTTGCCGTCAAACTCTTTTTCAGGCATTGTATCAGTAACAAATGCGAATTCGCCGGGAACGTCAGCCTTTATTACTTCCACATTTCCGAATACTGCAACTGCTTCTTTTTCCTTATCGGCAGAAACTCTTACAAAGAACTTTCTGCTTGCTTCTCCGATTCCCGTAAGTGCTACGGTTTCATCATCCCAGAAGCACATAATGGTTTTACCAATATGTCGTGCACAGTCTACAACGTCTGAAACTACCGCACTTGCTGTAGGAAGCTTTCCTGCTCCTCTTCCATAATACATGGAATCTCCCAACATATTACCGTGAACAAAAACAGCATTAAATACTCCGTTTACCATGGAAAGAGGATGGTCTTTACCAAGCATAAAAGGTGCTACCATAGCATAGAACTTACCGTCCACTTCCTTGCTCTGTGCCAAAAGCTTAACGGTCTTATCCATAGCACGCGCATAAGTAAAGTCTGTAGCTGTAATCTTTGTAATTCCTTCTGTATAAATATCTTCATATTTTACATTTTTTCCGGTCATAAGAGAAGAAAGGATTGCAATTTTACGGCAGGCATCATAGCCTTCCACATCCGCCTCCGGATTTTTCTCTGCATAGCCCTTTTCCTGTGCTTCTTTCAGCACATCAGCAAAATCGGCACCTTCTTTTTCCATCTTGGACAAAATATAATTGGTCGTTCCGTTTAAAATACCTGAAACAGCATCAATCTTTTCCGCTGTTAATGAATAATTCAAGGGACGGATAATCGGAATACCACCCCCTACACTTGCTTCAAATAAATAATTGCACTGATTTGCATGTGCAACCCGAATCAGTTCGGGACCATGTGCTGCCACAAGCTCCTTGTTGGAGGTACATACACTTTTGCCTGAAAGAAGTGCTCTCTTTGTAAAATCATAAGCAGGCTTAAGTCCACCCATGGTTTCACAGATAATCTTTACTTCCGGGTCATTTAAAATTACTTCTACATCATGTACTACTTTATCTTCATAAGGATCTCCGGGGAAATCTCTTAAGTCCAGAATATATTTTACGTTCAGCTCTTCCCCTGACTTCTTGTTAATCTCCTTTTTGTTCTTTTCAATCACTTCTACGACACCGCTTCCTACTGTGCCGTATCCTAAAACTGCTACCTGAATCATTTTTTCTCCTCCTGCCTTTTCTT
>CAYWHY010000101.1:0-3741 GCA_964458255.1 uncultured Lachnospiraceae bacterium
CAGTTTAAAATTGAATTTTGGATGTATTTTCTTTTAGCAATCGGTTTTTCGATATTGGGAATCGATTATGCATTTATCATTGCGATAGGGGTGGCAATTTTGGATCTTCTTCCGTTTTTTGGAACAGGTACGGTGTTGCTTCCGTGGGCAACGGTTGAATTTTTCAGCGGAGACTATACTATGGTTATCGGACTTCTGATCATCTGGGGCGTGGGACAGCTTGCAAGACAGATTATTCAGCCTAAGATAGTAGGAGATTCGGTAGGACTTGCACCTATACCGACGTTATTGCTTCTATACGTGGGATACAAGAGTGCCGGTGTAATGGGAATGATTATCGCAGTTCCTGTAGGAATTATCGTGCTCAATATGTATGAAGAGGGAGTGTTTGATACGACGATTAACAGTCTTAAGGTGCTTTATGCAGGAATTAGTAATTTCAGACATCTGACAGAGGAAGATATGCAAGCGGTTGAGAGATACAAAGAAGAAGAAATGAGAAGTAAAGAGCGCGAAGAAAAAAGAAATAAAGAATGAAAGGAAAGTGGGGAAATGAAGGTTACCGTTTATAATTGCAGAGAATTTGATGAAAAAGAAATGTTTATACAGTATGGAAAAGAGCTTGGCATGGAACTTGTACTTTGTCCGGATGCGCCCGATACGGAAAATGCTGCACTGGCAAAAGGCAGTGAGTGCATCGATATCATTACATCTAAGATGCCGGAAGAGCTTCTTACGGTATTTGCTTCTTATGGTGTAAAATATGTGACAACCAGAACTATCGGATATGACCATATTGACGTTGCTGCTGCAAAAAGGCTGGGAATGACGGTGGCTAATGCACCTTATGGACCTTGTGGAGTTGCAGACTATGCGGTTATGCTGATTTTGATGACTATACGGAAGATGAAGCGTATTTTGGAAAGGACCAATATTCAGGATTATACATTAAAGGGAATTCAGGGAAGGGAACTGAAGGATTTAACGGTCGGTATTATCGGCACGGGAAGAATAGGAAGAACTGTACTGAAGGACTTATCCGGTTTCGGCTGCAGGCTGATTGCTTACGATCTATATGAAAGCGAAGAGGTAAAGGCAAGTGGTGTACCTTATGTGACATTAGAGGAGATGTTTCAGCAGGCAGATGTGATTTCTCTGCATGCACCGCTTACAGATGAAAATTTCCATTTGATTGATGAGAAGGCTGTCAGTCAGATGAAAGATGGTGTGATGATTGTCAATACGGCAAGAGGCGGTCTTATTGATTCCAAGGCACTTATTGCAGGAATTGAATCCGGTAAAATCGGTGGTGCCGGTCTTGATGTAGTGGAAAATGAGTTTGGTTTGTATTATTATGACCATAAATCAGATATACTAACTAATAGAGATCTTGCAATACTGAGAGGCTTCCCGAATGTGACGGTAAGCCATCACATGGCTTTTTATACGGATGAGTGTGTCAAGACAGTAGTAAGGGATTCCCTCCTTGGATGTCGCTGTTTTGTAAATGGTGAGGAGAATCCCTGGGAGGTTAAGTAAAATTGCGTAATTTTAAAATAGTATTGCAATATGAGGGAACCGGATATCAGGGATGGCAGAAGCAGGATCGTACGGAAAATACCATACAGGGAAAACTGGAGAGGTTGCTTTCTAAGATGGCAGATACCAAGGTTGAGATTCAAGGATCTGGAAGAACGGACGCCGGTGTGCATGCAGCCGGACAGGTGGCGAATTTTCATATCAATACGGATAAGAAGCCTGCTGAAATTATGGAATACATGAATTTTTATTTACCTGAGGATATTGCGGTTGTCTCTATAGAAGAAACAACGGAAAGATTTCACAGCAGATTAAATGCAAAGGGGAAAACCTATTGTTACCGTGTCTTAAATACCAATGTGCCACATGTTTTTGACAGAAGATATGTGCATGTGGTGGAGCAAAATCTTGATGTAGAGGCTATGAGAAAGGCAGCTGCCTATTTGGAAGGCACACATGATTTTAAAGCATTTACTTCCAACAAAAGAGGTAAGAAATCTACCGTCAGAACAATTGAAAGCATTGAAATAGAGCAGGTTGCATCACCGATGTATGCTATGGAAGAAAGTGCGGATGAGATACTTTTTACATTTCGCGGAAATGGTTTTTTGTATCATATGGTGCGTATTATTACGGGAACACTTTTAGAAGTTGGATTGCATGAGAGAAAGCCTGAGGACATGGCAGATATTTTAAAATCCCGCAACAGAGAAAACGCGGGAGCACTTGTACCTGCCAAGGGACTTATATTGATGGAGGTTAGTTATTCTTGAAGAATTCACATAGAAGAATCCACGTGTTTTTTTTTCTATATTTACTGCTTGTTATCAGACTTATTATTTTTAAATATCCTTTAGATATGCTTAAGGATATTGCGGGCACATGGGAAAAAGGGGTTGTTTTGGAAGGATTGGATACAGCCAATTTTACTTTATTTAAAACCATTCGCATGTATATAGATTATGCGTATAAGCTTAACAGTTTTGAAAATCTTGTGGGAAATATAGTGGTGTTTATCCCGTTCGGTTTTTTACTGCCTTATGTGATTGATAAGGGACGAAATTTTTTTGTAATGCTTTTGAATGTATTTATTTTTTCGGTTGGAATAGAAGTATTTCAATTGTTCAGTGCCTTTGGAGCGTTTGATGTAGATGATATTCTGCTTAACTGTGCAGGTGCTGTGATAGGATATGGGGCATTTCGGATATGGGACATGGCTGTCGGAAATCAGGTGTCCGGCTAATATTAAAACAATCCCAATATAAGATAAATCCAAAAGATTTTATCTTATATTGGGATTGTCGGTTTCATTGAGTAATGTTGATTATTTTTCGGATGAAACTTCGTCCTCTTCCTCATCAAAAAATTCTTCAACAGTTTCATTAGCATCAGCGACAGGTGTCGTTGCAGCAGATTCAGGTGTAGCAGCTGTTACGGGTGTATCATCTATAATATTTTGGGCTGATGAGGGCACAGACGCAAAATCGGTATGATACCCCTGGGAATCAGCAACAGATTTAACAGTTTCCTTTACCTGCTGGACAGAATCCGTAATCACTTCCTTTGCCTTTTGGAACGCTTCTGTTGCAATAGCTTCTGCTTTGTCTAAGTTAAGGGAAACATAGGAACGCTCTTTTGTGGTGTTTAAATCATCATCAAGATCTTCACTGAAATCATCAAAATCATCATCATCATCAGTAGGAACGACAGAAGGATGTTCCTTTTTTTGAAGATACGAGTATGTGCCGTAAGCTGCGGCTCCGGCTACAGCGGTAAGAAGTAATAATTTACCAAATTTTTTAGACATATCAATACTCCTTTCGGGATAATGTATATATTTTCCTGCTCCTTTATATATTAATACTATTTTGTGAAAATGAAAAGAGAATATGTGCAAAAAAATTGCAAAATTTATGTAATGAAAAAAGAAAAGGCGGAAAGATAATTGAATTTATACAAAAATTGTGATATATTTTATTTCGACTCAAAAAGTCAATGGAGGAGGGGGATAAGGAAAGTTGAATGATAAATTTTTCGATTTGAAAAAAGAAAAACAGGACAGAATCATAAATGCAGCTTTAAAAATCTTTGCCCAAAAAGGGTATGAACATGCAAGCACGGATGATATTGTCAAAGACGCAAATATCAGTAAAGGATTACTCTTTCATTATTTTATCAGTAAGTTAGGATTATATTCTTTTA
>CAYWHY010000102.1:0-3484 GCA_964458255.1 uncultured Lachnospiraceae bacterium
AATCCCATAATGTTGGCACGATAGCCGATATCTATATCCTCCAGATATGCAAAATGGGCTTCATCGAAAACACCTACCTCTGTAAAAAGTGCACGTCTGTACAAAACCGCGCCGCCGCAGGATGCAAAAATACGGTCTTCTTCATTATACTTTGTTGCCGGTTGGTCCTTACCTCTTGAAAACGCCCAGCCAAGGGCTGAATAAAAATCCCCTGCATCATCTATTTTTTCCGGAAAATGCAGATTTATCATTTTAGCACTTGCAGAAAAAATGTCATTTCTTCCATCTAACACCTTTTGCAGCTCTTCCACACATCTTACATCTGTCTTAGTATCATTATTCAATAAAAAAACATATTCTGTATCTGCTTTTGCAATCCCCACATTAACTGCATGGCAAAAGCCCGTATTGGTGCTCAGACTGATTAATGTAACTTCCGGTCTGCTTAAATACTTCTTTTCGATAAGCTGCCTGCTTCCGTCTGTAGAGCCATTATCCACAATCACCACTAAAGGCACAACACTTCCCGCCAAAAGAGAATCAAGACAGGTTTCCATATACTTTATTCCATTGTAATTGGGAATGACTGCCGTAGTGCGACAAATATGTCCTTCTGTAACGGTCTGCTTTTCCACGTTCTTCATGTACTAAATCCTCTTTTAACTTACTCTGTTTTCTCCGTCATGGACGGGTCCCACACAATTCTCATACCCATTGTTCTTACCTTATTACAAAGCCTTCTGCTGATTTCAATATAATCCGTACCTTCTTTCAGGCAATTTTCCCAATCAAAGCGTCCATTCTTTGTATTTTTCAAATAAGGCAGTCCGAGTATTTCTTCCATGATTTTTTCAGCCTCTTTAGATGCCTTCATGCAACGGATATCAATCATTTCGGCTTCCTGGCAGAGCACCGCTCTATGCATATAACCACTGTATTGTTTATGCAAGCCATAATAAAGAGGTTCTCCTTCTCTCGTATAGATACCGCCAGTTATTTTATTTTTTTTGTCAATCAGTCTTCCGCCCACCACTGCAACATCCGGACGATTGGTAATCAAATCCGGCTGATAATCCACTCTGTAAAATCCCAAATGGCGCAGATGCGAAACCTTCCCTTTCCATTCCCTGGCACGCAGGAAGTCTTCTACCGCACGTTTTCCGGCATCATACGCATACCGCTTGCTTTCAGGGTTTTCCGCGGTAGACGCCTCATGGCAGCGCCAGTGATACAACACTTTTGGGACATGTGCTATCGGGAGGTTTTGTATGCGGCTACGTTTTTTGTCCCTGCCCAGCATATAACTCACAGCACGCAAAACCAAATCGTAATCCTGTGCACCGTCACAAATGCTTCTGAACTGAAGTTCCTGCATCAGTTGTCTTTTCATCACCAGCAAATGGCAGATATAGTTGTTGCTCAAAATTAAATCCAAATTAAATTCTGGTTTTCTATTCACCTCATAATAGTTTGTTTCATCGCTGTTGCACTTATCCTCATCAGAATATAACATCTGTAATTCTATATTCTCTTTTCGCATTTTTTCAATGCAGGAAGCCATCTCAAACAAGGCATCCGGCGTCAATATGTCATCATGGTCAAGCAACGCTGCGTAATCCCCCGTGGCATACATCAGTGCCTGATTCGTGTTTGCAGAAATACCTCCATTCTGTTTTAAGCGTTTATACTTAATTCTGTCATCCTGATAGGTACTCACAACCTTCTCCACACAATCAGAACTGCTTGCATCTGCCAATATCAGTTCAAAATTTCCATAACTCTGCTTAAGAACTGACTCTATGAGACGCTGCAGGTACTCTTTTCCGGTTTCATAAGCCGGTACCAATATACTGAATTTGCAGGAAAATGCTTTTCCTTCTTCTCTCTGCTTTTGCAAAACAGCGGCGGAAACAGGTTCATACGTATAGCTGTCTGCCTTTTCCTGCTCCATTCTTTCCCTTGCCGCATAATACGCCTGCTTCAATCCATTTTTCTTTAAATAATTGATTGTTTTCTTTATATTACTTATTTTCAGGATTTTGCCCATAAATGCTCCCGTTTTTTCATGTGCATCGTCGGTGCACATATTCAAGAATCGCCCTGCACCACGGCAAGGCGATTCTTTTTATCATTTTACTTTTACAAATTCTGATACAAATTATAAATATTCTTTCAGACTTTCTGTCAGCTTTTCAACCTTATCCTGTGCATCCTTAAGACTTGTTCCCTTCACACCCATGTAGAATTTAATCTTAGGTTCTGTTCCGGAAGGTCTTGCACAACACCATGAATCATTGGTTAAATCAAAATAAAGTACATTGGATTTGGGAAGTCCTGTGCTCTTTTCTTCACCTGTCTCTAAATTTTTGGTAATGCCATTATCGTAATCCCTGAATTCTTTCACTGTAAGGTCACCAAAATTCTTAGGCGGATTACTTCTTAATTGATTCATCATTTCAGCAATCTGTGCCGCACCATCGATGCCCTTTAATGTAATTGCATACTGTGTTTCTTTGAAATAACCGTACTTTTCGTACAATTTTAACATCTGATCCCAAACTGTAATGCCATTCTTCTTGCACCAGGCAGCCACTTCACACAAACACATAACAGCTACAATCGCATCCTTGTCTCTTGCATGTGTGCCTGCCAGGCAGCCATAGCTTTCTTCCAGACCGAATACATAGCTATCAGAACCTGACTGTTCAAAGAATTTAATCTGCTCTCCGATGTATTTAAATCCTGTCAGTACTTCAATAAATTTCACACCATAATCTTTTGCAATCGCTGCTGCCATATTGGTAGTAACAATTGTGCTTACCAATGCAGGATGATCAGGCATAGTACCTGTCGCAGTTCTTTCTCTTAAAATATATTCCGCAATCAGCATACCCGACATATTTCCTGTAAAAGGAACGTATTCACCGGTCTTATTATCCAACGCATAAATGCCTAAACGGTCTGCATCCGGGTCGGTCGCAAGAACAATATCTGCATTTTTTTCTTTTGCAAGCTTCAGTGCCAGGGTAAATGCCTTAGGGTCTTCCGGATTGGGGTAATCCAAAGTTGTAAAGTCAGGATCGGGCATTTCCTGCTCGGGAACTACATAAACATGCTTAAAGCCAAGCTCGGAAAGAATTCTTCTTGCAGGAACATTCCCCGTGCCGTTAAAGGGAGAATATACAATCCTGATATCATCCGCCACCTCTTTGATTATTTCGGGATGAATAATCTGTTTCTTTAACTCTTCCATGTAAGCGTCATCTATTTCTTTGCCGATGACCTGATAAAGTCCTGCTGCCATGGCATCTTTCTTAGACATAGTCTTTACTTCATGATAATCGGTTACATTCTTCACTTCTGTAATGATTTCTTTGTCCTTAGGTGCCGTTACCTGTGCGCCGTCTTCCCAGTAAGCTTTGTATCCGTTATATTCCGGAGGATTATGGCTTGCTGTGATCACAATACCGGAAATACAATGTAA
>CAYWHY010000103.1:0-3475 GCA_964458255.1 uncultured Lachnospiraceae bacterium
GTAATTGATACAGAAAATAAAAGCAGTAACATGCAGAATGTAATCGGTGCCATTGGTATTACAGACTTAAAAAGAGTAATTCAGAATTTATCGAATAACAAGGATATTGCCTATCTCGGTATTTACGGAAGTGACGTGACACCGGAAATCAATAAAGAACTGGGGGTTCCTTTCGGAGTTTATATTATGGAAATAGATATGGATTCTCCTGCCATGGCAGCAGGCATTCAGAGTGGGGATGTAATAGTGAGTCTTGCTCAGAATTCCGTAGGAAGTTATAAAGAGTTTATAAGGTATCTTTTGGAAAGACAGCCGGAAGAGGTAGTTACGGTAGGTATTTTAAGGCAGGGACCGGACGGATATACACAGATGGAGCTTGAGGTAACTTTGGGAATGAAGAAATAGCAGCTTGAAAGGTAAGGATTTAACATGAAATATATTAAAGATTATAAAGACGGCGACAGAGTGTTTGATATATATTTGTGCAAGCACAAAGTGTCTGCGGTAACCAAAAACGGAAAACCTTATGACAGCGTTATTTTGCAGGACAAAACCGGTACAGTTGATGCCAAAATATGGGATCCTAACAGTGCCGGAATTGCAGATTTTGATACTCTTGATTATATAGAGGTTTATGGAGAAATTACCAGCTTTCAGGGTGCTTTACAGGTAAATGTAAAGAGAATACGTAAGTGTAGCGAGGGAGAATATACTCCCGCTGATTATTTACCGGTCAGCAGGTTTGATATCGAGGAAATGTATCAAGAGCTTCTGGGATATGTGAATCAGATCCAAAACATTTATTTAAAGCAGTTATTGCAGGAATTTTTTATCAAGGATGAAAAGTTTGTAAAGGCATTTAAGCAGTCATCGGCTGCAAAAACTGTACATCACGGTTTTGTAGGCGGACTTCTGCAGCATACATTAAGTGTTGTTAAAATGTGTGATTATTATTGTACGGCATATCCGCTTCTTAACCGTGATTTGCTTCTTGCAGCGGCAATGTGTCATGATATGGGAAAAACAAGAGAGCTTTCACTCTTTCCGGAAAATGATTATACGGATGAAGGACAGTTTATTGGTCATATTGTAATGGGTGTGGAAATGGTTGGAGAAAAGATTCTTAGGATTCCGGGATTTCCTACGGTACTTGCCAGTGAATTAAAACACTGTATTTTAGCACATCACGGGGAGTATGAATTCGGTTCTCCCAAAAAGCCGGCAATTATGGAGGCGGTAGCCCTGAATTTTGCAGACAATACAGATGCCAAGATGCAGACGTTCACAGAGATTATGGAAAATACAACGGAGACAGGATGGCTTGGTTTTAACAGATTGTTTGAATCAAATCTGAAGAGTACCAGACTGGAATAGAAGGACCTTTTATGGAATATAAGAAAAATGATTTAATAACCGTAGAAATTGAAGATATCAGCAGTGAAGGAGAAGGGATAGGCAAGATAAATGGCTATCCTTTCTTTGTCAAGGATACTGTCATAGGTGACAAGGCACAGGTACGTGTAACCAAAGTGAAAAAGAATTACAGTTTTGGACGATTGGAGAAGGTACTTGAACCATCACCTTATCGTGTGGATCCGGTATGTGCTTTTCATAAGCAGTGCGGTGGTTGTCAGATTCAGGCCATGAGCTATGAAAAGCAGCTTGCTTTCAAGCAGACCAAGATTAGAAATAATCTGGTGAGAATCGGTGGCTTTTTACCGGAATTTGTAGACAGTGTGATGGAGCCTATTGTGGGAATGGAAGAGCCTTTCCGTTACAGAAATAAAGCACAGTATCCTGTGGGAACAGATAAAGAAGGCAACCCGGTTGCCGGTTTTTATGCGGGCAGAACGCATTCCATTATTGCCAATACTGACTGCTATCTGGGGGTGGAAGAAAACAAACAGATATTGGAGACTGTTTTGCAGTATATGCGTGAACATCATGTAACCGCCTATAATGAAACTACCGGAAACGGCCTGATACGTCACGTGCTTATCAGAAAAGGTTTTACCAGCGGTGAGTTGATGGTATGTCTGGTTATTAACCGGAAGGGCGGAAAGAAATATCTGCCGGCGCAGGATAAGCTGATTGCGGCACTTAAGGCTGTACCCGGAATGATGAGTATTTCTATTAACATCAACACGGAAAATACCAATGTCATTATGGGAAAAGAGGTTTATACCATTTGGGGCAGCAGTAGAATTAAGGACACCATTCACGTACGTGATGCGGTGCATGATTTTGCGTTAACCGATAAGGGAATTACTTTTTCTATTTCTCCTTTGTCATTTTATCAGGTAAATCCTGTTCAGACGGAAAAATTGTACAGTATTGCACTGGAATATGCAGGACTTACGGGGCAGGAAACCGTGTGGGATTTGTACTGCGGTATCGGAACAATCTCCCTTTTTCTGGCAGGTAAGGCAAAACAGGTTTACGGGGTGGAAATCGTGCCTTCGGCGATTGAGGATGCCAGAGAAAATGCATTAGGGAACGGAATTAGCAATGCGGAATTTTTTGTTGGTAAGGCCGAAGAGGTGTTACCAGAAAAATATAAAAAGGAAGGTATATTTGCTGATGTGATAGTGGTAGATCCTCCGAGAAAAGGCTGCGACGAAGCGTGTCTTGAAACCATGCTTAAAATGCAGCCGGAACGGATTGTGTATGTGAGTTGCGACAGTGCAACACTGGCACGTGATTTGAAGGTGCTGTGCGATGGCGGATATGAAATGAAGAGAGTACGTGGGGTGGACCAGTTTGGGCAGACGGTACACGTTGAGACGGTTGTTCTTTTGTCCAAACTAAAATCCAGTAAGAAAATAGAAGTAGATTTAGATATATCTGAACTTGATTTAACAAAGGCAGAAGCAAAAGCCACATATGCAGAAATAAAGCAATATGTACTGGATAAATTTGGATTGAAAGTATCACAGCTTTACATTGCACAAGTTAAGCGTGAATTTGGATTGATTGAAAGAATTAATTATAATGTGGGTGAAGGTAAGAACCATGTGCCACAAGTGACACCCGAAAAAAGGGATGCTATTATAGATGCATTAAAATTTTATCAGATGATTTAAAAAAGTTTTCACATTTGGATTAAAAACAATCATATTTATTTTAGATATCCATAATTTAATGATTTATAGGCAGTCTGTTTTGCAGGCTGTCTATTTTTTCTTGCCAAAACAAAAAATATCTTGCATATTATTGATGAAATAAGTTATAAATGTCTATCATTGACAGCTGGAAAGACAGCACCAATCATCATTAAGTGAATGTGTTACGATATATCTATTTATATATTTTTTTCTGGAGGTAAGGTATATAAATGATGTATTAGTGCGATTTGTAAATGAATGGATAATTTTACATTAAATAGCTTGCAGAAATGAAATTTTTGGCGAAAGTAATTTTCTAACTGCGGTCAGTTGCCAGATAATTGGACTGCAGAAAATTTAATGGGCAAGCA
>CAYWHY010000104.1:0-3193 GCA_964458255.1 uncultured Lachnospiraceae bacterium
TCGTGGCACAAAGAGCATCTTCCCTTATGCATGCGGATACGATTATCGTGCTTGATGACGGTAACGAGGGACGAAATCTTTCCGGTGGTCAGAAGCAGAGACTTTCCATTGCGCGGGCACTTGTGAAAAAGCCTGAAATATTGATTTTGGATGACAGTGCATCGGCACTTGACTATGCAACTGATGCCGCACTTCGGAAGGCATTAAAGGAAATGCCGGGAGAGACGACAGTGTTTATCGTGGCACAAAGAGCATCTTCCCTTATGCATGCGGATACGATTATCGTGCTTGATGACGGTAACGTGGAGGGCATGGGCAAACATGAAGAGCTTTTAAAGAGCTGCGAAGTATACAGGGAGATTTATTACAGTCAGTTCAGTGAGGATAGCAAAGAATGAAATCAGATAAGAAAAAAATCAATCAGAAAGAAACACTGATAAAAGTGTTGCGATATATTAAGCCGCACAGCTTTTTGATGCTGCTTACCATTATTATGGCGGCGGTGTCTGTAGTGCTTACCTTGTATTTACCTGTTTTGACGGGAGATGCGGTGGATATTCTTACAGTTTGGGTGACTCCGGGTGTATTAAACCGGGAGGCATTGTTTGCCATATTCCGTAAGATGGCTGTCGTGATTGCTTTGACGGCTATCACACAGTGGATAATGAATATCTGCAATAATAAAATTGTGTACAGCATCATTCAGGATGTGAGAAAGAAAGCCTTCCGCAGAATAGAAGAGCTTCCGCTTAAGTATCTGGATGCACATTCACACGGAGATATCGTAAGCAGAGTCGTGGCGGATGTAGACCAGTTTGCAGACGGCCTGTTAATCGGTTTTACCCAGCTTTTTACGGGAGTGATTACCATTTTGGGTACGCTTTTGTTTATGCTATCGGTAAATGTGGGAATTACATTGGTGGTCGTAATCATCACGCCGGTATCCTTGTTTGTGGCGAGCTTTATTGCCAAAAAGACTTTCAGTATGTTTAAGCTTCAGTCGGAAACAAGAGGCGAGCAGACGGCACTCATCAACGAGATGATTGGAAACCAGAAGGTAGTTCAGGCTTTTAACAGAGAAGATGAAACCTTGGAAAAGTTTGATGAAATTAACGGAAGACTGGAGAAATGTTCCCTGCGTGCCATTTTCTTTTCTTCCCTTACCAACCCTTGTACCCGTTTCGTAAACAGTCTGGTGTATATGGGTGTAGGGCTTACGGGAGCCTTTGCGGTGCTTAGAGGCGGTTTGTCCGTGGGACAGCTTACCTGTTTTCTTTCTTATGCCAACCAGTATACCAAGCCCTTTAATGAAATTTCAGGCGTGATTACGGAACTGCAGAATGCACTTGCCTGTGCGGCACGTATTTTTGAGCTGATTGAGGAAAATCCTGAGGAGCCGGATAAGGAAAATGCGGTAATTTTAGAGGATGCCCAAGGCACGGTTGTGCTTCAGGATGTTGCCTTTTCTTATGTGCCGGAGAAGAAACTGATAGAAGACTTGAATCTTCAGGTAAAGCCGGGACAAAGGATTGCCATCGTAGGTCCTACGGGTTGCGGCAAAACCACCATTATCAATTTGCTGATGCGCTTTTATGATGTCAATGAGGGAAGTATTAGCGTGGACGGAAATGATATTCGTGATATTACAAGAAAATCCCTGCGTACTTCATACGGAATGGTATTGCAGGATACTTGGCTGAAACGGGGAACTGTCAGAGATAATATCATAGTAGGAAAGCCGGACGCTACGGAAGAAGAAATCATTGCTGCGGCGAAAGCATCCCATGCACACAGCTTTATCAAGAGATTGCCAAATGGGTATGATACGGTAATTGGAGAGGACGGAGGAAGTCTTTCGGGAGGACAAAAGCAGCTGCTTTGCATTACCAGAGTGATGCTGAGTCTGCCGCCGATGCTGATTTTGGATGAAGCAACCTCTTCCATTGATACCAGAACGGAAATTAAAATCCAGAAGGCTTTTGCAACCATGATGGAAGGAAGAACAAGCTTTATCGTAGCACACAGACTTTCTACCATTCAGAATGCGGATGTGATACTTGTCATGAAGGACGGACATATCATTGAACAGGGAAATCACAAAGAGCTTCTTGCAAAGAACGGATTTTACGCGCAACTCTATAACAGTCAGTTCGCGCCTGCTTAAGCACTTTTAACCAAACTTACCGTCAGTGTTCCGTTATTGGCAACAGCGGAAACGGTAATCGGATAATCATAAGGGTTGGTAAAGCGTAAATCCTTGTAACCCTCTACAATAGCAGCGTCCAATCCGGTGGGAACATAGTCAACCGGAAGAGAATGGAAATAATGTTCTGTTGCTGGAATTCCGGATAAAAGCATGGCAACATACAAGGTAGAAGATACCTGGCAAATGCCACCGCCTACACTGGTAACAATTTTTCCGCTTGCGTAAGAGGGAGCAATGACATAACCGTTTGATACGGTTCTTGTTCCAACGGAGTCACTAAAGGAAAATGACTTACCGGGTTCGATAACCACACCGTTTATTCTGACAGCGGCCAGTTCTACATTAACAGCTCTTTCCTCTGAGGTGCTGTAGAGAGTGGTATAGCTTGCAAGTGTATCTTCGGGGAATTTGTTGTTCTTGGTAAAATTGGCTTTTCTTCCTTCTTTTTTTCCGCAAGTCATATAATGAACATAGTAAGGACTTAAATCGCCTGCTCCGTAAACAGAAAGCAAATCAAGATTATTGTACATATAGGCCTTTACCTGAAAATCAGCGTTGCCGCTGCGGCCTTCTTTCATGCCGGTAGTGATAAAATGATTAAACAGAGCATCAGCATCTGTACCGATGCTCTGTTGCAGGTCAGAATAGGTATGGTAGTAGTATTCCCAATCAAAAATAAGAGAATAATCATAGGGAACATCCGGGTTTATCCGGTCTGTTGCAGCGTGTGTGCTTACGGGAAGCAGGAAAGATATCATCAAAGTAAGTGACAATAATAAATAGTTTGTTTTTCGCATAATAATCTCCTTAATTACATTGAATCCTGACAGACACAAAAAAAGCGGGTGATGGGAATCGAACCCACGTATCCAGCTTGGAAGGCTGGTGTTCTACCATTGAACTACACCCGCATATTACACTATATTTGATTTGAAATGCCCAGAGCCGGAATCGAACCAGCGACACGAGGATTTTCAGTCCTCTGCT
>CAYWHY010000105.1:0-2942 GCA_964458255.1 uncultured Lachnospiraceae bacterium
CTTTCCACCAAAGTACGTGCCATGAAAATGCAGGAACGCGGTGAACTGTAAGATTAATTTTTAAACAGCGAGGTTTGTAATGAACGTCATTACTTTGCTTACAGCTTATTTTATAATAGTAAATATCATCGGTTTTGCCCTCATGGGCATCGATAAATACAAAGCAAAAAAAAGGGCCTTCCGGATTCCGGAAGCAACCCTTTTTATCGTTGCACTTATCGGCGGAAGCATAGGTTCCATCCTTGGAATGTATGCTTTTCGTCATAAAACAAGACATTGGTATTTTGTTTACGGTATGCCCTTTATTCTGGCAGTACAGATTATCCTTCTGATTGCCTTATTAAATGCACCATTTGAAATATCTATCATATAAAACAAACATTGGGGTACATTAATCCGGGGAGGTTTAGTATTATGCATATCGCTGTTTGTGATGACAATATTGCCGACAGAAAGCAGTTAGAGAGACTTTTAAAAAGGGAATCCGATAAACGTAAGACCGATACCGGTATTCTTTACAGCGATTCTTTTGGCAACAGCAATGCTGTCACTAAAGTTCCCATGCAGTATGATTTATTTTTTATTGACATGGCTGAGTCAGGCACTGACGCTTTGTCCTTTGCACTCTCTTTAATTGAAAGTGGTGTGACCGCACCTATCGTTCTTTGTTCTTCCAAAATAAATTATCTTGAAAAAATGAACACGCTTTCTCCCTGCCCGGCCAATCTCCTTCATTTGAAAAAGCCTATTGGTACTATGGAATTATCAAAAATAATTGATACCGCATTGCTGTTGAATAAACAGAAGGTTCCCACCATTGAACTTCGTTCCGAAACAAACACCTGTTATGTATATGAAGACGACATTGTATGTGCCAAATCAAAAGGTCGCTATGTCCATGTCCGTTTAAAAGACGGAACGTGCATTCCCATCATGACCACCATTCTTAATTTTTATGAGCAAATTTCCATGTATCGTCATATACTTCTGTTAAACGACCAAACACTATTTAACATTACTTATTTGGAAAAATATACTCCCTTTCGCGTCCTTCTTTCAGACGGCACCATTTTAAAATCCTCTCCGTTTTCTTTTCATATCATAAAAAACGCACTACAGATGTATCGTTAATATCATTTGGTTCACTCTTGCTTATCCGTTAATATCAATCATCAGCATGGGATCGATAAATTCTTCATCCTTCATAATCTGATATCCCAATTCCGCATTATCCTCGCCTACCGTATAAAGAATATATCCTTTTCCCAATTCTTCTCCGTTTTTCACAAGTGCTGTTCCACCATTTCTGTAAACAGAACAGTATCCGTTTCCATGATCCACCACAATTTTAGTTCCATACATTTCATCCGCATCTACACTAACCACTGTTCCCGTTCCTGTCGTAACAATATTGACTCCCTGTGCTGCAGTAAATTTTAGCATCGGATCGCCTTCAACCGCCTCTTCCATCGTTGCAGAACCACTCAGCGGAAATCCCTTTGGCAAAGCATTTTCTACCGTTTCCTGAGAAATTGCATCTTCATTAGCTGCCTTTTTACTGACCGTTTCACTTAAAACAGTTACTTTACTTGTCAGAGTTGCATTTTCTACCGATAATGCCTCATTTTCATCAGTCAGATTGGTAATGGTTACCATCTGATTCACAATTTCTTTTCTGGCATCCTGCAGTGTGATTGAATAATAAGTAAACCCACATACAACTGCCACTACCATCATAAATAAAAGGACGGCTATTACTTCAACAAGAACAGACCCGATTGTGTACTGTTTCATGGTGCCATCTTCTTTTTGATTTATCAGAAACAGGACAAACTTATTTTTTCTTTTACTTTGTTGTTCCATATTTTGGTTGTCACCTCCGATTAATTCCTATCATTCTAACACAGATGACAAAACAAAGCAACTTTTTAGACCTTCAGTGCCATATCGCCTTCTGAAATCCAGCCTTTTTTACGCATAAACTCTGAAATTCCCAAAGCCAGAGCTGCCGGCAGGATAAAATGCATAACGGCAATTTCAATTAACACAACCATAGGCGACATCCCGCTTTCCACCATCGTCTGATATGCATTAATCTGACCTACCAGACCTGCCGTTCCCATACCGGAACCGGTAGGATTATTTGTCATCTCCAGCACGATTGTCGAAACCGGTCCCAAAATAGCACTGCTAATAATCGCCGGCAGCCAGATAATCGGTTTCTTTACAATATTACCGATTTGCAGCATACTTGTTCCAAGTCCCTGTGCAAGCAGACCATTTACCTTATTTTCCCTGAAAGAAGCAACCGCAAAACCTACCATATTAGCACAACATCCCACTGTAGCTGCACCTGCCGCGATTCCATTAAGTCCCAATATAATTCCTAAAGCTGCTGAGCTGATAGGCAGTGTCAGAATAATTCCCATCAGAACAGATACCACGATTCCCATCACGAAAGGTGCCTGTACGGTTCCCCAATTAATTATGTTTCCCAACCACATCATAAAGGACGATATCGGAGGTCCCAAAACAAGACCCACAGCTGAGCCTGATACAATACATGCAAAAGGTGTTACCAAAATATCTACTTTTGTTTTTCCTGATATCACTCTTCCTACATAAATTCCCACAACAGCAGCGATAAAGGCGCCTAACGGTTCTCCCGGTCCGGAAAATACCATTGCTCCGTCCACAAGCACCGTTCCTTCTATTATTTTACCGGCAAAAGCTCCTGTCATACCTGTTGTTGCGGCAGATAACACTACCAACGGACTTGCCTTCAGCTTAAGAGCCGTACCACAGCCGATGCCGGCACCGGTTACTGCCGCAGCCACCTTACCCATCATAAAAATATAATCTCCTGCCACACCCGGAATCAGATTTCCAACCTGCTGAATAATCGTTCCGATAATTAATGTAGCAAACAGTCCTGATGCCAT
>CAYWHY010000106.1:0-2840 GCA_964458255.1 uncultured Lachnospiraceae bacterium
CACGACTAACAATTACATTTTTTATATATATCATAAATTGCCGTGCAATAGCAACCGTTTTCTTTCACAGTTTGTACAAATGAGAAATTCATGCACATACCTAAACCAAATACAATTGCTGCAAATATTCCGTAAATTACTTTTCCAACGTTTTTTACCCTCCGTTTAATCGGCTCTTTGCCGGCAAACTTGCATGTAAACCGGTTTACATGCAATATTATCATTTTTATGCTGCATTTGCATTGATCTGCTCTATTACTCTGCGAATACCCATCCATATGTTTATGTCTGTGAGTATCTCTACTACACTACCCTTATCCGTAAAAGGAGACTCTTGTAATACAGATAAATCACGCATCATTCCGTTATGGACAATATACTCTACTATTTGGTTAACAAAATAAATTTGTCTGCTATCCATATTAGTGCTGTTTAAAAATTCCGAAAAAGCTTCTTTAGCAGCATTCATATCTAATCCTACAATTTCTCTAACAAACTCACCCAACGGTTTTTCTCCATATTCCGCTTCGTAATCTGCCTTAGTTCCAACCTCTTTCCACAAAATATCCTCCAAAACTGAGATATCACTTGCATTTAAAGGCTTATTTGTCTTTAACTTCACTATAACCATATTGTCTTGATGCTGACGAACATAATACTCTGCTTTTGCTTTATAGTTCTTTAACTCATCATTTTCCAATTCCGATTCATGCCAATCTACTGACAAAATTTCATCTGAGAAATCTGTATCATATCGAAGAGCGGTTTTAGGTAAGTATTTCATTAAGTTTCGCAGATTCTCCCGAATGTGCTCAAATTCATCAATCCCTGCATTATCCAAGTAATCTGTGTGTAAAATCTTCTTCATTAATTCTGCCTGTACTTGTATTTCCGGAATATTGGCCACACTTCTCTGCTCGTTATTACCAAATTAATCTTATCAAGAATTTCAACAACCTTTTTCTGCTCCTCTATATCATCTTCAATGTCTATTTCAAATTCCTCAAACTGTGACTTATTAATAATTGGCACAACAGGTGCATTTGCAATTGCTTGTAGTGCCTTCTTATTGTGCAACATAGAATATGCCAAATACTTTGAAAGAACCTTATTGTTCGGCTGAATTGCATTTATTTGCTGATTAAATGCGGACTCCCCATCGGCTAGCCCTATTTTGCCAATGCTGCCGATGCAGGTCACAAACACAGCTCCTTCACCAACAATCCTCGCTTTACTTCTAGCATTTTCGGATATATATTCTGTTACTGCAATCGTTTCTGTTATTTTGCAATCCGAAAGTATATCTGGTTTTACAAATCCAATATCCTCTGAATCATAAAAAGCTTCGTTAGACTTACTTGGTGTGTTTCCAGTAGAAATTATCCCTAAATCTTTAAGCTTACATCTCATCTCTTCACCCCCTACAAATCCTTCCACAAATTTGCAAGAGGCTCTTGTTTTTTCGAACAAATATTCGATATAATATCTTTAGGTGCTACCATAACGGTAGGCGGTTAGTCCTTCTTCCAGAGGACTGTGACCTCTGTTTACATAGAAATCCACTTATGGAAATCTCAGAATGGAGGATTTTGCTTACGTTAACCGTCGAAGGCTTGATTGCTGTGATTAGCTTATGTGCTACTTTCTTCCGTCTTGGCTATTCGCTTGGTCGCAATAGCAAGACACAAAAATAACCGCCCTGTCCTGAGAAAACTTGGCGGTTATTTTTATAACTAAAATTTTCATTAGGGCTAACCGTCTATCGGTAGCACTCTTTCTATAATCAGAGTACCACCTTACCGCCATTATGTCAAATATTGATTCGATTTTCAAAGAACCCCACAAATTCCAATTTAGTCATTTTTGTCATTTTGATTAAATTGATGCTATTATTGATAATATTAATTGTCAACATATTTAATTTAATCATTTTAAAATTGGGGGATTCCATTAAACCCCAATATTTCATCTATAAAAAAGCAGAGGGCCTTTGCCCCCTGCTTCCGTTTAATATACTATATTTTCACCTGCCGTAAAGCCTGACTCATCCGCATTATAACATAAATAAACAAGTTAATACCGCGTACAGCACCGGCTGATGCAACAAATAAATAATCAGCGACTGTCTGCCCGGAACACTAAGAGGCTTGCAGTTCCATGAAAAAAAGGAAGCCCTAAGCCAATTCTTTTTGTCGCACAAATGATACATAAAATATCCGCTGATAAACAGAAATATCCAAGGAATTAATGAAAAATAATCCGTAGAATAAAAACCCGCCGCAGGAAATCCTAAATATATTGCAACTATTCCGCGATACCAACTGTCCGGCAGCCATAAAAGCCTGATTCCTTCAAAGCCCAGATTTCCTTCATTTATATTTCTTGTAACCACAAAACAAAGAAAACTGATGATTAAACCTATCTTTGGAGATACCTTCTTGAAAATCTTATCAAGTGGTATCATTAAAAGCATAGCCGAACCGGTAAACGTAAGCACACCAAACAACACCCTGTTCTGAGGCATAAAAAGAAGCGTAACAACAGTTACCAGTAGTCCACTTCCAAAAACAAGAAGGCCTCTCTTTAATGGTCTCTTGCCGATAGACCAACAGAAACCGGATAAAAAAATAAATGTCCAACAGATGCTCTGTTGCCAGATATAAGCTCCGGTTCCTCTGTACCAGTCCCATTTTACGCCATACATATATACCAAGTCCCAGACACCATGGTAGGCAATCATGCTTAAAAGTGTGATGCCGCGAATGGTATCAAGTAAATCATATCTTTTATTCATCTTATTTTGAACTCAATCTTCCATTTCTTTGTTTTACGCTGATATA
>CAYWHY010000107.1:0-2809 GCA_964458255.1 uncultured Lachnospiraceae bacterium
ACATGAGCGTTATTTCAATGAAACAGTTATTAGAAGCAGGTGTTCATTTTGGACACCAGACAAGAAGATGGAACCCTAAGATGGCTCCTTACATCTTCACAGAAAGAAACGGTATCCACATTATCGACCTGCAGAAATCTGTAGGTAAAGTAGATGAAGCTTACAGGGCAGTATTTGAAATCGCTGCACAGGGTGGAACTGTTCTTTTTGTCGGTACTAAGAAGCAGGCACAGGATGCTGTTAAGACAGAAGCAGAACGTTGCGGAATGTACTATGTAAACGAAAGATGGTTAGGTGGTATGCTTACTAACTTCAAGACCATCCGCAGCAGAATTGAAAGATTAAAAGCAATTGAAACCATGTCTGAAGATGGTACTTTTGATGTTCTTCCCAAGAAGGAAGTGATTGCTCTTAAGAAAGAATGGGAAAAGCTTGAAAAGAACCTTGGCGGTATCAAGACTATGACAAGAATTCCCGATGCTATCTTTGTAGTAGATCCTAAGAAAGAAAAAATCTGTGTACAGGAAGCACATACACTTGGTATCACATTAATTGGTATTGGTGATACAAACTGTGACCCTGAAGAATTAGATTATATCATCCCCGGTAATGATGATGCTATCAGAGCCGTAAAATTAATTGTTGCGAAGATGGCAGACGCCGTTATCGAAGCAAATCAGGGGGAAGAGGCTATCACAGCTGAAGATGCAGGTGTAGCAGAAGAAGCAGAAGCTACAGACATCGAAGAAGTGGCAGACGCTGAATAATCAGAAATACGATATAAAGTTTATATTATATAATAATTGGAGGAAAATGAAATGGCTAACATTACAGCAGCAATGGTAAAAGAATTAAGAGAAATGACCGGCGCAGGTATGATGGATTGTAAAAAAGCCCTTGGCGAAACCGATGGCGATATGGATGCAGCTGTTGACGTATTGAAAAAAAGCGGTGCAGCTAAGATGGAGAAGAAAGCCAGCAGAATTGCAGCTGAAGGTATTGCGCGAGTTGCAGCTAACGATACAGTGGCAGTTGTAGTGGAAGTAAACTCAGAAACAGACTTCGTTGCTAAGAATGAAACATTCCAGGAATTTGTTCAGGTTGTTGCAGATAATGCCCTTGCTTCCGGTTTAGAAGGGGGAGCAAACGGAGAAGACATTGAATCTGTTCTTGAAATGAACGGTTTGAAGACACTTCTTGTTGAGAAGACAGCAACAATCGGAGAAAAATTGTCCGTGCGCAGATTTGCGAAAGTTAGCGGAGATTGTGTCGCATCTTATATCCATGCAGGTGGAAAGATTGGTGTATTGGTAGCAGGTACAGGTGCAAATGATGATGCGGCGAAAGAAGCTCTTTCCAACATCGCTATGCAGATTGCAGCTATGAATCCCCAGTATATCAGCAGAGCAGATATTTCTGAAGATGAAATGAAAAAGATGCGTGAAATTACCATCGACAGTGCGTTGAACGACCCGGCATCTCTTCCCAAACCAATTCAGAACGAATTATATGCCAAAGTGGAAGAAGAAAACTTATTCTCAGAAGAAGACCGTGCGATTCTTGCTGAAAAGAAGAATGATAAGTATTTATATAACTTCTTATCAAAAGAAGCAATAGCGAAGCTTGCAGAACTTGCCATGGCAGGTAAAGATGCCTATGTTGATAACAAGATTTTTGCCGGATTAGTAGAAGGACGTATTTCTAAGCAGGTGAAAGAAGTCAGTCTTCTTGATCAGGTTTATGTAAAAGCAGAAGACGGCAAGCAGACAGTAGCTGCTTATCTTGCGTCTGTAAATAAAGCTCTTACAATCACTAAGTTTGTTCGTTTCGAAGTTGGTGAAGGTATGGAAAAGAAAAATGACGACTTCGCAGCAGAAGTGGCAGCACAGGCAGGCTTATAATTAAAAAACACAGGTATCATTAGAATCAGACATCATAATAAAATCCTCCGAAAATTCGTAGAGAGTTTCGGAGGATTTTATTGCGATATACATTTTTTTTTTATATAATGAATAAAAGCAGCAGTAGTGTAATGTGACAGAAGGAGGAATATGTACAATGGATAAAATAAAGATGGATTTGGCAGACAGAAGTAAAGCAGAGCAAAATAGAAATCAGACGGCAATAACGGGACTTGTACTTATGAATATTATTTTGTCTATCGCCTATCTGGTGGAAGTATTAAAAGGCGTGCGAAATGTGTGGTCCTATGTGGTGGTTCTGTGTTTGACTGTTATTCCGACTGCTTTTATGGCCATTATTTATTTGAAAAACAAAGATTCAAAAGCGATACGTTATATCGGTACAGCCGGTTTTGGAGCACTGTATGGATATGTTATGTTTACATCAAGTACGGATCTGGTATTTTGCTATGTGCTTGTTGTACTGGCAATTTTAGTTGTATATGTTGACATGAAGTTATCTTTGGCTCTTGGAGTATATTCTTTTCTTATCAATCTGATTGTCGTGGTTATAAAGTACGTCAATGGGGAAATGGATGCGACTGGCCTTACAAATTCGGAAATTATGATAGTATGTATTTTGTTAACAAATGTTTTTACCATTATAGCGACCAGAAAAGTGGATCAGATTAATGAGGCAAACATTAAGCGGGCGGAAATGCAGAGAGCAAAATCGGAAGAACTTTTACAGACAGTTCTTAACATAGCGACCTCCATTACGGAAAATATCGGAAGTGCATCCGGGGAAACTGAGTATCTGGAAACAGCCATCAGCGATACACAGCGTGCTATGCAGGTATCATTAGAATCAGACATCATAATAAAATCCTCCGAAAATTCGTAGAGAG
>CAYWHY010000108.1:0-2795 GCA_964458255.1 uncultured Lachnospiraceae bacterium
GCCAATGCTGGTCACGCTGTCCGGAATAGTGATGCTCGTCAGTGCTGTGCAACCGTAGAACGTATACTCGCCGATGCTGGTCACGCTGTCCGGAATGGTAATGCTGGCAAGGGAAGTGCAACCGTAGAACGCAGACCGGCCAATGCCGGTCACGCTGTCCGGAATGGTAATGCTGGCAAGGGAAGTGCAATCCCAGAACGCAGACTCGCCAATGCTGGTCACGCTGTCCGGAATAGTGATGCTCGTCAGTGCTGTGCAACCGTAGAACGTATACTCGCCGATGCTGGTCACGCTGTCCGGAATGGTAATGCTGGCAAGGGAAGTGCAACCGGAGAACGCAGACTTGCCAATGCCGGTCACGCCGTCCGGAATAACTAAGGATGTCACCAACTGACCGTTCAAATACAAACTGTGTGCATAGGACAGCGGGTTCGCCGATGAATTATCAAATGCGATTTTGCACCAGTCGGCAATATCCGTAATATATACACTCTTTATGGAGGAACAAGAGCTGAATGCCGACGAGCCTATGCCGATCACGCTGTCCGGAATCGTAATGCTCGTGAGCCTGGAACTGCTGAATGCGTGACTCGCAATAATGGTTGTTCCATCTTTAACAACCACCTCTCCGGTCTTGTCGGACTTGCACTTGATCAACATGTGATTAATGTACAACACACCATCAGACCAGTTAGACTCATCTTTGAGGTATGCTGTATTGTAGAACGCATCGAAGCCAATGCTGGTCACGCTGTCCGGTATGGTGATGCTCGTCAGAGCGGTGCAGTTCTGGAACGCATAGTTGCCAATGCTGGTCACGCTGTCCGGTATGGTGATGCTCGTCAGAGCGGTGCAGCCGTAGAACGCAGACTGGCCAATGCCGGTCACGCTGTCCGGGATAGTAATATTCGTTAAGCTGGTGCAGTTGTAGAACGTACTCTCGGCAATGCCGGTCACGCTGTCCGGTATGGTGATGCTCGTCAGACCGGTGCAGCCGTAGAACGCAAACTGGCCAATGCTGGTCACGCTGTCCGGAATAAACACGCTCTTTATGTTAGTCCTATTCAGGAACGCGGAAGAGCTTATTCCCCGAACCGGCAATCCCCTATAGGTCTCCGGTATTACAATGTCGGTATCCGTACAAGTACCCAAACCGGTCACATTGTAGTAGCTTCCGTTCTGATAGAACGCCAACCCCTCGCTCGGCTGCAATGCGCCGCACGCGGTGCACACGCGCTCCTCATAGCTGTGTCCCTTCGCCGCGATCGTGATCTGCACCACCAGCACCGAGTCGCAGACCGAGCAGTGCTTGCCCTCGCTCAGGCCGGTCTCGGTACAGGTCGGCTCTTTACCCGGGTCGACGACCTCGGTGTGGCCGGTGGGTTGCGTGGTATCCGCCTTGTAGGTGTCCCCGCAGGGGCAGGTGTAGGTCGTGTAGCCCTTTGCCGTACAGGTCGGTGCCTTCACCTTCTTGGTGTGGCGGTGCTCATGGGGCTTTGCAACTCCCTTTTGCACCTCATACAGGGTGTCTCCGATCTTGATATAGATATCCGAACCGGTCATGGCACCATCTTCACCGAAGCTGTACTCGTCCTGCGTGCCGTTCTTCAACATACGCCCGTCTGCGCCGAAATAGTAAATGCGCTCCTCAATGCAGACATACAGATTCAGCTGGATCGTGTTATGGATCACATAGTAGGTATCGCCCTTGCTGTCGGTGATCTTCTGCTCGGTCAGCGGGTCGGTGCTCTTGACGCCGTCCGCGCCGTAGAAGTATATCTTGCTGTCGATGCGGATGTAGGCGTTGATCTGAATTTCGTTGTTGATCACATAGTAGGTGTTGCCCTTGTTGTCGGTCACCTCGCGCTCGGTCAGCGGGTCGGTGCTCTTGACGCCGTCCGCGCCGTAATAGTAGACACTGCTTTCAATCTGAATGTAAACATCCAGCTGAACCCGATTCTTGATCAGGTAATACACATCACCCTTGTAGTCAGTGGTCTCGCCGTCGGAGAAAGCCTTCTCCACGCGGCGACCGTCGGCGCCGAAGAAATAGGCGGTTCCCTCCAGAATGACCGTTGCATTCATCTGCACCTTGTTGTTGACAACATAGTAGGTGTGCCCGTCAAACTCCAGCGTGGTCTCGTTCACTTGCTCACGGTTGCCGTTCTTGAACAGGTAGGCATCGGCACCCTTCACATATGTGCCGCTGTACGAATCCTGCTTGACAGTTCCGCAAGCGCGACAAGCCGTGTCCAAGGTGGCCGTCTTGTCGTCATCATGAATATGAAGTTTCGTATCGGCTGACCGGAAGTCATGCCCCTTGGCGGGGATCACATTCTGCTCGACCAGAACCTCTTCACAGACCGAGCAATGCTTGCCTTCGGTCAGGCCGGTTTCGGTACAAGTGGGTTCGACAGCCTCGTCCGTGACCTCGGTGTGACCCTTGGCGGGGATCTCGTCCTGCTCGACCAGAACCTCTTCGCAGACCGAGCAGTGCTTGCCTTCGGTCAGGCCGGTTTCGGTACAAGTGGGTTCGACAGCCTCGTCCGTGACCTCGGTGTGACCCTTGGCGGGGATCTCGTCCTGCTCGACCAGAACCTCTTCGCAGACCGAGCAGTGCTTGCCTTCGGTCAGGCCGGTCTCGGTACAGGTCGGCTCAACAGCCTCGTCCGTGACCTCGGTGTGACCCTTGGCGGGGATCTCGTCCTGCTCGACCAGAACCTCTTCGCAGACCGAGCAGTGCTTGCCTTCGGTCAGGCCGGTCTCGGTACAGGTCGGCTCAACAGCCTCGTCCG
>CAYWHY010000109.1:0-2697 GCA_964458255.1 uncultured Lachnospiraceae bacterium
TAACACCATCAGTAGCAGCTACAACAAGGATAGCGCCGTCCATCTGAGCAGCACCTGTAATCATGTTCTTTACATAGTCAGCATGGCCAGGGCAGTCAACGTGTGCATAGTGTCTTTTTTCTGTAGAATATTCTACATGAGCTGTAGAGATAGTAATACCTCTTTCTCTTTCTTCGGGAGCCTTATCGATGTTCTCGAAGTCTGTAGCTTCGTTACCAGCTACTCTTTCAGCAAGAACCTTTGTGATTGCTGCTGTTAAAGTTGTTTTACCATGGTCAACGTGGCCGATGGTACCAATATTACAATGGGTTTTGGATCTGTCAAATTTAGCTTTAGCCATTTCTAAAGTCCTCCTTTAAATAATAGAAAATTTTTCGTTTCTGTTTGATAATCAACTATCTTTGATTATATTAAAAAACACTGATATTTTCAAGTGTTATTTATTTAGCTTTTGCTGCAATTACCTTTTCTTGTACACTCTTCGGTACGGGTTCATATTTCTCGAAGAACATGGAATAATTACCACGTCCCTGTGTCTTGGAACGAAGGTCTGTAGAGTATCCGAACATTTCAGAAAGAGGAACGAATGCTCTTACAATTTTACCACCGCCAAGGTCATCCATTCCTTCGATACGTCCACGACGGGAGTTGATATCACCGATAACATCACCCATATATTCTTCGGGCATTGTTACTTCTACCTTCATGATAGGCTCAAGAAGCACGGGGCTACCTTTCTGCATAGCATCCTTGAATGCCATGGAACCGGCAATGTGGAATGCCATTTCAGAAGAGTCAACTTCATGGTAAGAGCCATCATACACAGTAGCATGAATACCAAGAACAGGGAATCCTGCAAGGATACCACATTTAGCAGCTTCTTCGATACCTTCACCAACTGCCGGGATGTATTCCTTAGGAATAGCACCACCAACAACTTCAGAGTCAAATTTGAACAACTCTTCACCATTGGCATCCATAGGCTCGAATCTAACTTTACAGTGTCCGTACTGACCACGTCCACCGGACTGCTTAGCGTACTTAGAATCAACTTCAACGGTCTTAGTAAAGGTTTCTTTGTAAGCAACCTGAGGTGCACCTACGTTTGCTTCTACCTTGAATTCACGAAGAAGTCTGTCAACAATGATTTCCAAGTGAAGTTCACCCATACCTGCGATAATTGTCTGTCCTGTTTCCTGATCTGTATGAGCACGGAATGTAGGATCTTCTTCGGCAAGCTTTGCTAACGCTTCACCCATCTTGCCCTGACCGGCCTTAGTCTTAGGTTCAATAGCGAGCTCAATAACGGGCTCAGGGAATTCCATAGACTCAAGGATTACAGGATGCTGTTCATCACAGATGGTATCACCTGTTGCTGTAAACTTAAATCCAACTGCTGCCGCAATATCACCGGAGTAAACTTTGTCAAGTTCTGCTCTCTTGTTTGCATGCATCTGAAGGATACGTCCAACACGTTCTTTTTTACCTTTTGTTGCATTAAGCACATACGAACCGGAGTTCATGGTGCCGGAATATACTCTGAAGAATGCGAGCTTACCTACGAAAGGATCTGCCATGATCTTAAATGCCAGAGCTGAGAAAGGCTCATCATCAGATGAATGTCTTTCTACTTCATTGCCATCCAAATCAGTACCCTTGATAGCAGGGATATCTAACGGAGAAGGCATAAATTCGATAACGGCATCCAAAAGCTTCTGAACACCTTTATTTCTATAAGCAGTACCGCAACATACAGGAATCGCTTCACATTCACATGTAGCTTTTCTTAAAACCGCTTTCATTTCTTCATTAGAAGGTTCTTCACCTTCCAAATACATCATCATTAAATCGTCATCTAATTCGCAGATTTTTTCTACCAATTCAGAACGATATAATTCTGCTTCGTCAGCCATATCTGCCGGAATATCAGTGATAGAAATATCATCACCTTTATCATCATTGTAGATATATGCTTTCATTTCAAACAAGTCAATGATACCCTTAAATTCATCTTCTTTACCGATAGGAAGCTGTAAACAAATAGCATTTTTGCCAAGTCTTGTCCTAATCTGTTCTACGGTACCGTAGAAATTAGCTCCTAAGATGTCCATCTTGTTGATAAACGCCATACGGGGAACATTGTAGGTATCAGCCTGACGCCATACATTTTCTGACTGTGGTTCAACACCACCCTTTGCACAAAATACGCCAACAGCGCCATCAAGTACACGGAGTGAACGTTCTACTTCAACAGTAAAGTCAACGTGACCGGGTGTATCAATAATATTAATACGATGCTCCAACGCACCAGGCTTAGGCTTGCAGTTTTCCTGCAAAGTCCAATGGCAGGTGGTAGCAGCGGAAGTAATGGTAATACCTCTTTCCTGTTCCTGCTCCATCCAGTCCATGGTAGCAGTACCTTCATGAGTATCACCAATTTTGTAGTTAACACCGGTATAGTAAAGAATACGTTCTGTTGTAGTAGTCTTACCGGCATCAATATGAGCCATAATACCAATGTTTCTGGTTCTCTCTAACGGATATTCTCTTCCAGCCAAAGGTTTTTCCTCCTTCTATTAGTCTGGGCAAAGCCAACGACTTCACGCCGTCATATCAAATCTGTGAAACTTATCACAAACCTGATTAGAAACGGTAATGTGAAAATGCCTTGTTTGCTTCTGCCATTTTGTGCATATC
>CAYWHY010000110.1:0-2681 GCA_964458255.1 uncultured Lachnospiraceae bacterium
GTATATCCTGAAAACGGAAAAAACATAGATGAACTTTATGGGCAGGCAGACAGTGCCCTTTATCAGGCAAAAAGAAAAGGAAAAAATCAGTATATTTTTGCGCCGCTGTAAAGCGGCGCAAAATTGTGTCAGAGGTCATTATGAACAGAAACTATTCTTTGGAACTTGAAAAGATAATGAAAGATTCTGCGAATAAGGGGAAAAAGCTGTTTTTGCACAGCTGCTGTGCCCCATGCAGCAGTTATGTGCTGGAATATTTATGTGACTTTTTTAAAATAACGGTGTTCTATTATAATCCGAATATCACGGCGGATGATGAGTATCATAAGCGTGTGGAGGAGCAGAAACGTCTGATTCGGACAATGAATGAAAAGAATAGGGAATATCCCATAGAAATCATAGAAGGTGATTATGATAAAAACGTTTTTTTTGACAGTGTAAAAGGATTGGAAAAGTGCAGGGAAGGGTTAGCAAGATGCTTTGTCTGCTATGAACTGCGGCTTCGCGAAACGGCACGGAGAGCTAAGGAAATACAGGCGGATTATTTTACGACTACACTTACCATCAGTCCTTTGAAAAATGCACAAAAATTAAATGAAATCGGCGAAATGCTTGCGGAAGAATACAAGATGGCTTTTTTGCCCTCTGATTTTAAGAAAAAGGGTGGGTATCAGCGTTCTATAGAATTGTCAAAGGAATATGACCTGTACAGACAGGATTATTGTGGATGTGTTTTTTCCAAAGCAGAGCGGGAAGCACAGAAAACAAGCCTTGCGAAAAGTAAATTATGATGATAGGATAGTTGGTATAAGACTAACGGAGGAAACAGGATTATGAAGAAGTTTCTTGATTTGATATCGGAGGAAATGAAGCATGCTTTTGAGGCGGCCGGTTATGACAGAGAACTCGGAAAGATGACCTTGTCTAATCGTCCCGACCTTTGTGAATATCAGTGTAACGGAGCTATGGCAGGAGCAAAGTTATACAAAAAGGCACCTGTTATGATTGCAAATGAAGTGGCAGAAAAATGTGTGGAAAGTAAAGTCTTTGCAGAAGTGTCAGCAGTAAATCCGGGATTTTTAAACTGTAAGGTGAAAGAAGAATTCGTTGCCGAATACCTTGCTGATATGGCATGTGATGCAAAATTTGGTCTGGAAATGCCAAAAAAACCTAAAAAGGTAATTATTGATTACGGCGGACCTAATGTGGCGAAGCCTCTTCATGTAGGACATCTTCGTTCTGCCATTATTGGGGAAAGTATTAAAAGGATTGTCCGCTATGCGGGACATGATATTATTGGAGATATTCATCTTGGTGACTGGGGACTTCAGATGGGACTTATTATTACGGAGCTTCAGGAAAGACAGCCGGATTTGATTTATTTTGATGAAAGTTACGAAGGAGAATATCCCGCCAAGGCACCCTTTACTATTTCAGAACTGGAAGAAATTTATCCTACTGCAAGTGGAAAGTCCAAAGAAGATGCCGCTTACAAGGAAAAAGCAATGGAGGCAACTTTTAAGCTTCAGAGCGGTGTTAAAGGATATCGTGCACTGTGGAAACATATTATGGCTGTTTCCGTGGAAGATTTAAAGAAAAATTATGCCAGCTTAAATGTTGATTTTGAACTTTGGAAGGGCGAATCCGATGTTCATGATGTAATTCCTAAAATGGTGGATTACATGAAAAAGGAAGGCTATGCTTATATCAGTGACGGGGCACTTGTCGTTGATGTGAAGGAAGAAACTGATACCAAGGAGATTCCGCCTTGTATGATTTTAAAGTCAGATGGTGCATCTCTTTACAATACAACGGACTTAGCTACCATCATGGAGCGTATGGAGGAATATAATCCCGACTGGCTGATTTATTTAACCGACAAGCGTCAGGAGCTTTACTTTGAGCAGGTATTCCGCTGTGCAAGAAAGACCGGGCTGGTAAAGCCGCAGACAGAGCTTTTACACATCGGCTTTGGGACCATGAACGGCAAAGACGGAAAGCCCTTTAAAACCCGTGAAGGCGGCGTTATGCGTCTTGAAATGCTGATTCGGGAAATCAATGACGAAATGTATCGTAAGATTACGGACAACAGGGAGATTTCTGAGCAAGAGGCAAGAAAGACAGCGGAGATAGTGGCACTTTCCGCAATTAAGTACGGTGATTTGTCCAATCAGGCATCTAAGGACTATATTTTTGATATTGATAAATTTACGTCCTTTGAGGGCGATACAGGTCCATACATTTTGTATACAATCGTGCGTATTAAGTCTATCTTAAATAAGTACAAAGAGCAGGGAGGAAAAGAACCGGCTAAAACGGCAATCGGCAAGGCCGGCAGTGAGTCTGAAAAGTCTCTTATGCTTGAACTGGTTAAAATGAACGCCGTATTGGAAACTGCCTGTGAGGAAACAGCACCTCATAAGATATGTGCGTATATTTATGATTTGGCGAATGCATTTAATAAGTTTTATCATGAGACAAAAATCCTTTCGCAGGAAGATGAGGCGAAAAAGAACGGTTATATAGCACTTTTGGTGCTTACAAGAGATGTGCTTGAAACTTGTATTGATTTACTCGGTTTTTCGGCACCGGAAAGAATGTAAACAAAAGACTGAAGTAAAATCCCGGGCGAAAGCTTGCCTGGGATTTTTTGAAAAATATTGTGCGAAAGGAGCCTGAAT
>CAYWHY010000111.1:0-2597 GCA_964458255.1 uncultured Lachnospiraceae bacterium
AATACGGTCTTGTTGCGGTTCGTCCCGTTTTTGCGTAATAATCATTTATGAATTTTGCGGAATTAAGGTCTGCCGCGGTTAATTCATCTGCCACCGATGAATATCCGTTATTTCTCAGCTGCTTATAGTATTCCTGTGCTTTCTGTGCGGCTTCGTTCTTTTTTGTTTCATCGCCTGCCGTATTTGCACTGTCCCACTGACCTTTTAATTTGTATATAGCGTTTACTGCGCTATACGGATTATATGCCATTTTCTTTCACTCCTTTGTTTTAATACCGCCTTGCTTCGATAAAGTCACTTCTGTAATCAACATTTGTAACGCAAACACCCTTGCCGGGGTTTGAAGCCGTGTTTTTACTTCCGCCCGACGAATGTATCATCTGACCATTTCCAATGTATATTCCTATATGCGTTGCGTTTCCGTTACTTCCGAAGAATACCAAATCGCCCGGCTGCATATTGCTTTTGCTGACAGGTGTGCCGTAACTTCTGTAACCCTGCGCAGTAGTTCGTTCAACATTATATCCGGCGTCCTTTAATGCACAATATACAAAACCACTGCAATCTACGCCTTGACTTGCCGAACTTCCGCCCCATACATAAGGCGTACCCATATATTTTTGAGCCGCACTCACAAGGTTATTACTGTTTGATGTAACGGACGGGCTTACACTTTTAGCGGTCTGATAAAAGTTTTTCATTATACTGCCTATATCCGTTGCCCATTTTGAATTTATAGAGCCGTCATCGTTATAGGCATATCCTTTGCCTGACGGATTGTTTCCCGTTCCTGCCGCATATATGGATTTTGCACCGTAGCCGTTATAATATGTTTTAAGATACTTATTCGCAAATTCCAAAGCACCTTGCGACATTTGCGAAAATGACGTTGCGTTTCCACCGGGATTAACATTTGTGGCGTTCCAACCCCAAATATTATTTTTCTGTTTTGCAATATTTGATGTACCATAACCACTTTCCAGAGCGCCTATACCGAGTATCGCTAATGCACTCATACCGCTTTTTTGCTGTGCATCGTATATGCCCTGCGCATCGGACGGCTTTATAACCGTACTGTTTGAAAAATGTTTTGATATAATTTCCGATATTTGATTGGAACTCAGCTTCGGTAAATCAGTTGTCACATCAAGAGAAGCAAGATTGTTTTCGTCAGCGTTCGCATTGAAATTAAACGATGAATTTACTGTGTTTGATATATCTGTGTTTAAATCTGTCTGCATTGCTGTCGGAGTAAGCCCCGTTGCCTGTTGTATAAAGTTCTTTGCTTTGTCCGATACGGTGTCGCTGTCCAATGCTTTTTGATAATTCACATAGGGGTTGAATAAATTGCCGCTTTTATCAAGAAACGGGTTTACAACCCCTGATTGTTTATCGCTGTTAACCGCAAGCATATCCGATACTTTATTTTTAAAAGGATTTTCTGTATTCCAATTGTCCTTTATTTTCGATGTAAGGCTCATTTGCGGCACCGCCTATCTGACTAAGTATCCGATAACCACGCCCACAATTGTGGTTATAACCGTTGAAACAATTAAGTCCCAACGCTTGGCGGGTTTTTCTTCAATGGTCTTAATTCTGCCCGACATATCGGTTATATCGCGTTGCATAGCCTTTATGCTTGAAGCAAGCTCGTAAACCGACTGTGTAAGCGTATCTATACCGTCAATCCTCTTATGCGCCGACTTTACCGATTCTTCTATGTGTGCAATTTTTTCAGCATAGTTAATATCCATTACACTTTCCCTCACTCTCCCGTATTTTTCTGATACTGCGTTCCGAAATAGAACGAAATTATCATAATAAAAATCTCAAAAAATTTATCGCCCGAAATTGTACCCATTACCGCCAACACAACAAAGGTTACGGTTAATACAAGGGTTACGATACTTTTTACGTCTATAAGTTTCTGCAATTGTTTCATTATCTTTCACCTCAATCATATAATCCAGCTCTGTCGTTGATAACAAGCATACGCAGCATATTGTCATCAAGATTAAGCTCACCCTTGTCATTGCCTTTAAGATACCCTTTCTGCATCAGCTTTGTAATGGTAGCTTTTGCCCATTCGGGCATATTATCATCTACATAGTTGTAAATCATTTTGTTTTTTACCGCTTCCATATCTGTTTTAATATCCGTAATTTTCTTTGAGAGTTCGTCATACTGTGTCATTGTTAAGTCCTCACTTTCCGTTAATCTGTTTTTAAAATCTGCCCATAATTTCCAATCGTTACCGCTCATACTTGCGGGACAGTTTTTTCTGCTTGCATCGTAGTGTCTTACAACTCTTTCAATCGGGATGTTGAGTTGCTTCATCAGATGTTTTGTAAGCTCAGAAGCTTTTGTAAATGCTTTATCATAGTTACCGTCACTGTTTACGCAAATTTCAATGCCTACGGAATTATGGTTTGTGATGCCGTATTTTCCGTGTCCGTCACCGCAATGCCACGTGTAATATTTTGTATAGTCATTTACCTGTAAAACTTGCGTATCGTCAACAAAAAAGTCTGCTGAAGAATTTCGATTACCACTGTTAAAATAGTTAAAATGCGCAATTGCGTTTGCACCTTTGCCCG
>CAYWHY010000112.1:0-2551 GCA_964458255.1 uncultured Lachnospiraceae bacterium
CGAGCGTGGGTTTGCCTTGCGGCTTTTCAATGTAGGGTGCGAGAAGTTCCTCAAAGCGGGTCTTGCCCAGCAGTTTCTGCATGGCGGTGACACCGAGGAGTTTTTTCTCATAGGCCGCAACGTTCTGAAAGGTCTGCTGGCAGCAGGTTAAAAGTGCCATCCGATTTCACCTCCCATCAGTTGGATACGTCACACTGCAGCGTCATGATGCTGTCGATAGGACTGCTTCACGGTGTTCACCTCCATTCTGCAAGGCGGTTTGTTCTGTGCCTTACACTTCCCAATGGAGATGAGCCACCGGATTGAGCCACATTTTTTAGAAAAAATATCTGGCTGCCGGAAATGCAGCAGCCAGACGGTGTACCTTCCTATTTAGTAGCCACGCACCTTACGCAGCTCTTTAAGATTGGAGGCATAAGCGATGTTTGCGGACTATGTGTTTGAAATGTCGTCAGCGCAGTATTCAGATAAGATTCTGCTTATCGACGATGAAAATCTTAATAGTAGAACTGACTATGCAGCAGCGTTTTCGGCACATGGTTTTGAAATCGTTCATTATGCTGACGACCTTAGCTTTCGACTGAACTATGAAGTGAAGCTCAAAACCGCCGGTGTTAAGCTGGCGGTCTTTGCAAAGTCCGATGCGTATGTTCCTTATGACATTCATCGTCGACTCCGGGCCTACCGTGTAGCGTTATCAAACCTGTTCCCTAAGTTAAATGCAGAGGTACTTCAAGATGCTACTGTTACCGACCTCGATTTGCTGGTGGCTGCATACCCTTCAAATTTTGATACTCTCCTTCAGCGGCAGCAGACGGAGCAGTACCTGCGGATGAAGGTATATGCACGGGCTAACGTAAAAGCATACTTAAAGTCTCGTTTAGCAGAACTGCTGAGTAAGGTAAGGAAGGCTGCGAATTATAGAGACTGGTTTTCTGTAGCAGAAGAAAAGGCTCAGCTCGATGTAATGGCTGTTCAGTACGATATCGACCTTGATACAGATGCCATCAATAGAAAATTTCAAGAGTATGTTTTGACGCAGTTTGGAAAACTGTCCACCAATATCGATAAAACTTCTCCAGTCCTCGTTAGCAAAGCAATGGACTTCATGCACGACCGGAGCGATAAGTTTATCATCATCGTTATGGACGGTATGTCTGAATTTGACTGGCGCATCATTTCACAGTCCTTTAATGGTGTGAAATATGAGCAGTCAGCGGTTTTTGCAATGGTGCCAACGACCACTTCTGTTTCCCGCCAGTGCTTACTGTCGAATAAATATCCAAGCCAGTTGATGGAGCCTTGGAAGCAGAGCAAGGAGAAGACTGAATTTATTGCCTGCGCAAAGTCTCTCGGATATTCAGATAGTCAGATTGGTTACGAGCGTGGGTATGAGGCTCAGTTCGGTTCCTTTGTGCGCTGTGGTGCGGTCATCATAAATGATGTTGACGATATGGTGCATGCGCAGACGCAGGGCCGGTTAGGGATGTTCAACGACATCAATGTTCTGGCCAATCAGAAAAAGTTGGTTGATATGGTATGCAGGTTTGTTGCGTCAGGATATGATGTTTATATTACAGCTGACCACGGAAATACAACTTGCACCGGCCTTGGCAAACTTATGGGAACCGGTGTTGAAATGGAAACTAAGAGCCGCAAGTTTCTCGTTCTGCGGGATTTTGCGGATAAAGATAAACTGATGGAAAAGTACAGCTTTGTGGAATTTCCGAAGTATTACCTTTCAAAAGAATATGACTACCTTATTTGTGATATTGGCGAATCCCTTGATGCAAAGGGTGAAGACGTTATGACTCACGGAGGCTTGTCTATAGACGAAGTGGTAGTCCCATTTATTACAATAAAGGCGGTAGAAAACAATGGCTAAGATGGTAGGATTGTCGCGAAACCTGAAACTCCAATGGCTCAATAAAGTGGTTGAGCTTGTGTTAGAGGGATTACCGGAAAATGAAATTCATGACCAGCTCAATGACTATTTGAGTTACGAGATATCAAGCCCGACAAATATCAGGAAAACAAGAGAAATTCTGATGTACATTTGGGTATACGAAAATCGGTACAGTTCAAGACTCAAAACAGAAGCTCTGGCATTGATTAGAAGTTATCCCGATTACGCACTGGAGATTCATTGGTGTATGATGCTTGCTGCATATCCAGTGTTTGATGATATGTGTAAGTTGATTGGTAAGATGGGTGAATTTCAGGACGAGATTACACTTGCCCAGCTGAAACAAAAGCTCTTTGATGAGTGGGGAGAGCGTACCACTCTGTTCCATTCCATCGATAAATTGGTAGCAACCCTGAAAGCGATGGATGTCCTTAGTTGTGATAAGCCGGGTAAGTATCATGTAACAAAGCATAAAGTGAGTAATGTAAAAGTATCAGCTTTTATGGCATATACCATGATGCTGGTCGATGATGGTGGGTATTACTCGCTCATTGAAGTAAATAATTCGACTTATCTATTCCCGTTTATCTATAAGTTAGAAAAAGAAACTATTCTTGAAGATGCGAGATTTACAATGAGTAACTT